>JBGSXT010000361.1:0-11250 GCA_041751295.1 Mariniblastus sp. | reverse complement strand
GACAACGCGATCGCCAGCATTCGGATCGCAGGCAGTGAGGCGCCGATCGGCGACCTGTTGTTTGACATCGATGGGGTCCGGCTGGGATTCGAGATCTGTGAAGATGCGTGGGTCGGAACCCGACCGGGCGCCCGGCATGCCGCTCGCGGTGCGGACATCATACTGAATCCCAGCGCCAGCCATTTCGCTTTTGCAAAACACTTGGTACGGCAGCGGTTTGTCATCGAAGGGAGTCGGGCCTTCAATGTTTCCTATGTGTATACGAATCTGGTCGGCAATGAGTCAGGTCGGGCCATTTTTGATGGTGACACGATCATTGCCACAGCCGGTGAATTGATCACGACGGGCCCCAGGCTGTCATTCCGTAAAAATTGGCTGACCGCTTGCACCGTGGATATTGAAAAAACGCGTATGATTCGAGCGCGGACCAGCAGTTTTGAACCGGATGTCGATGGCGATGAAACCGACGTCATTCGCTGTGATTTTGAGTACCCGGAACTAAATACCGAAGCTATCGATGACCGCGCTTCCCGATGGGAAAACGGGACGGACGTTAAATGCGAAGAGTTCACGCGCGCCGTGAGCTTGGGGTTGCTGGACTACATGCGGAAAAGCCGATCGCACGGGTTCGTGGTCTCGTTGAGTGGCGGCGTCGATTCGGCCAGCGCCGCTGTTCTGGTTGCGACTGCGATTCAATTGGCGGAGTTAGAGCTGGGATTTGATGCGCTGTTACAACGACTGGGATTGTACGGCGCGTCGTCAGAGTCGCGCCAGACAGATTCCAGCGACTTGATTCGCGAATTGTTGACGACAGTTTATCAAAGCACGGATAACAGTTCCGACACGACGCGCGATGCTGCACGGGATGTCGCCCGGGCAATCGGTTCGCATCATCTGGAATTGGATGTCCAGCCGATGGTCGGGGCGTATACGACCATGGTTGAGTCCGCGCTCGATACGCAACTGAATTGGCAGGATCACGATATCCCTTTGCAGAATATTCAGGCACGGGCTAGAGCGCCCGGCGTCTGGATGATTGCGAACTTGAAACGGGCGTTACTGTTGGCGACCAGCAACCGCAGTGAGGCCGCTGTCGGATATGCGACGATGGATGGCGACACGTGCGGCGGTTTGAGCCCATTGACCGGGATCGACAAAGCTTTTCTGAGGAAATGGCTGACGTGGATGGAGGACCATGGACCAATGGATTTGGCTCCAATACCGGCATTGAAAGCAGTCAACATCCAACAGCCGACTGCCGAACTTCGACCTAAATCTTCTGATCAGACGGACGAGCAGGATTTAATGCCATACGATGTTCTGGATCGCATCGAGCGGTTGGCCATTCGCGATAAAATGATGCCGGTCGACGTTTTCCGCAACATCCAAAAACATTTCGGGAATTACA
This sequence comes from Mariniblastus sp., assembly GCA_041751295.1. Classification (GTDB taxonomy): domain Bacteria; phylum Planctomycetota; class Planctomycetia; order Pirellulales; family Pirellulaceae; genus Mariniblastus. Next base: position 9,842 of record JBGSXT010000361.1, on the reverse strand, counting down.
GTCCGCATCAGTTGGGAATTTGGACGATCCGTTTTTTTCGACTCTGGTCGCGAAACCAATGGAAAAGGGAACGCTATGCGCCCAGTTTCCATTTGGATGATGAAAACCTCGATCCGAAGACATGGTGCCGATTTCCGATCCTTTCCGGTGGTTACGAATTCGAAATCCGGCAATTGCAGGTGGTACTCGATTCTCTGGGTGAAAAGTAGCGACCGTGAAACCGCAGAGACAGATCAGTGTTATCAGCCGGCTGCGCGATATTGCGTCGGCGCAACAAAAACGAATCGTGTTTCCGGAATCGCTGGACCCACGCGTCGTTGCAGCTGCAACGATTTTGGCGCAACGAAGGCTGGCGGTTCCGGTATTGATTGGCGATTCGACTGCTGGCCTTCCGAGCGGGATCGAAACAATCAGATCGGACGACGCCCTGTTGAAAGAGCAATGTGCGCAACGGCTGTTCGAGCATCGCCGACATAAAGGCCTGTCCTGGGAGGCGGCTCGATTGGCTGTCGATGAGCCGCTGCTGTACGCGGCAACACTGGTCAGCATCGGAGCGGCAGATGGATCAGTCGCCGGCAGCATCGCGACGACGGCCAGTGTGATTCGGGCCGGACTGTACGGTGTTGGGACGGCTGTCGGCAGCAATCTGGTGTCGAGTTTTTTTCTGATGCAGTTTCCGAATTTCTGTTGGACTTACGCCGATTGCGGCGTTGTTCCCGATCCCGACGCCGGGCAGCTTGCGGAAATTGCGATTGCGTCGGCCGCAAATCATCAACGATTGTCCGGAGACGTTCCCAAAGTCGCATTGTTGAGTTTTTCGACCTTGGGCAGCGCCGATCATCCACGTGTACACAAAGTTCGCGAAGCGTTGCAGATCGCAAAATCGAAAGCCCCCGATTTACTGATCGATGGAGAAATGCAGTTTGACGCAGCGTTTTCTGCCGAGATCGCGGCTCGAAAGGCGCCGGGTTCGACGGTTGCCGGTCAAGCCAACGTCTTTATTTTTCCGGACCTCGACTCGGGCAATATCGCCTACAAGATCAGCGAACGACTTGCCGGAGCGACCGCACTTGGCCCACTTGTGCAGGGCCTGGCAAAACCCTGCCTGGACTTGTCTCGCGGTTGCAGCGTGGAAGATATCGTGAACGTCGCCGTGATTGCTGCTGTTTTATCGCGCCAAGCGTGAAGTAGGGGAAATATCAGAGTAGATCAATTGTCTCCCATGCTTTCGGAACCTGATGTTAATCCAGATGCGAAACAATTTGCGAAACAATTGGGACAATTGTTCTACACTGTTGTTCGACACTGGCAGATTTTCGCTTGCCGACCGCGTTAATACAAACGACAACAATAAATCGAAAATCGCCCTACTGTCGAAGCCAACTTCCGGATAAAATGTTGGCTCCATGGTTGGTGTGACGCCGCACGCTCGTGCCGCAGATCTGCTGCTTGAGCTGCACAATCTGTTTTCTTGCAACACTGACTTTGACGAATGTGTCCGCAGTCTCGAACGCGGATCGGCGGCCACATTCGACTCAGTCTGGGGCTCGTCGTGCGCGCTGCTGGTGGCATCACTGGCCAGCCGTTTCGAACATCTACTGATCATTTGTCCGGACGACCGAATTTCTGACAGTCTGACCGACGATCTGGCGACGCTCAGCCGCCGATCAATCGTTCGATTTCCCCACTATTTGGCCACGTTCGAATCCCGCCCGACGATTGACTACGAATACGGCGACCGCTTGCGGGTGATCAAGAGATTTCTGGCCAATGATCTGCCGGAGATCACTATTGCCACAGTTGCGGCGTTGTTGCAGCCAACCCCTTCTGCGGAGGCGATCAAGGCCCAGTCGCGCATCATTCGGAGTGGCGAGAGGATCGAGTTGGATCAATTCAAAGCCTGGCTGGTTGAGCACGGTTTCAGCCATACAACCGCCGTCGAGTTACCGGGTGAGTTTTCGATGCGCGGCGGAATTATCGACATTTTTGCCCCCGATTGGCATTCGCCGGTTCGGATGGAAATGTTCGACGATGAAATTGAATCGCTGCGTTTTTTTCAAATCGAAACACAGCGCAGCGAAGCCGACGTCGCCCAAATCGAGATCACGTTGTTGTCTGCCGAAATCAAGGCGGAAGGGCATCTGATCGACTTTTTTCCAGCTGAAACGCTGGTGCTAATGGTTGAGCCAGAAGAATTGAATGAACGGGCTCGAGCATTCATCGCGCAGCAGTCACGACCCCAGGAGCTGCACAGCTTCAACGCGGTTCGCCAGCGACTCGCCAGGTGCAAAATGGCGACCGCCAGCCGAATGTCGACCGGAACTATCGGCGCGCACTGGCGATTACCGGTCGAAACGATTGAAAAATTCAGTGGTGACTTCACGGAAATTCGGCTGGAACTCGATCGGATGGCCGGTAATGGTGACGTTTACATCGTCGTGCGTACGGAAGGAGAAATCGCCCGCATCTCGGAGATTCTGAAATCGACAACGTGCGCGAAAACTGGGCGATTACACATTGTTGAAGGCATCCTGCACGAGGGGTTTCGCATTCGAGGCCAGGATGCGATTGTACTCGGTGCCGATCAGCTGTTCCATCGGACGGATTTGAGGCGGATCGGCCGCAGGCGGCTGGGCAAAGCGATCGACAGTTTCCTTGACTTGCGCGAAGGGGATTTGATCGTTCATCTGTCCCACGGGATTGGGCGGTTTCGCGGATTGAAAATGTTGGACAAGGACGGCCAGCATTGCGAGCACCTGGAACTGGAGTTTTACGGTGGCACAAAAATCTTTGTCCCCGCTTCCAAAATCGATCTGGTACAAAAGTATATTGGCGGCACAAAAACACAGCCGATGCTGGCGCGAATCGGCGGCAAATCATGGGTCCGACAGAAACAGGTTGCTGCGGAGGCCGTCACCGATTTGGCCTCAGAAATGATCGAACTGCAGGCTTCGCGGCGCAGTCAAAACGGCATCGCCTTTGGCCCCGATACGGCGTGGCAAACGGAATTCGAACAATCTTTTCCTTACCGGGAAACGCCTGACCAATTGTCGGCTATCCAGGCGATCAAGGACGATATGCAGATTTCCCGTCCAATGGATCGGCTGTTATGCGGTGATGTCGGTTTCGGAAAAACTGAAGTTGCCATGCGGGCGGCATTCAAGGCGGTCGAGAATGGCTATCAGGTCGCGGTGCTGGTTCCCACAACGATTCTCGCGGAACAGCATATGCGGTCGTTCACGGAACGGATGATCGAATTTCCACTGGAGATCGTCAAGCTGAGCCGGTTCTGTTCGCCACAGGAGATGCGGGAATCGATCGGGAAACTCAAATCCGGGCAGGCCGATATCGTGATTGGCACCCATCGACTGGTTTCCAAAGACATCACGTTCTTCAATTTGGGCTTGGTGATCATCGATGAAGAGCAGCGGTTTGGCGTGGACCACAAAGATCGGCTGAAATTGTTGCGAAACACGGTCGATATACTCACGCTATCGGCAACTCCGATCCCCAGAACGCTGCACATGTCGCTGGTCGGTGTCCGCGATATCTCGAACCTGGAAACGCCACCAGAAGACCGATTGCCGGTCGAAACGAAAGTTTCACGGTTTGATGAGCAATTGATTCGAGCGGCGGTGCTGAGGGAATTGAATCGGGGAGGGCAGATCTTCTTTGTACACAATCGCGTGCACGACATTCAATACGTCAATCGGCAACTGGAAATGATTGTGCCGGAAGCAAGAATTGGCGTGGGACATGGCCAGATGCCCGAGGAAGAACTCGAACGGGTGATGACCGACTTTATCGCCCATCGATTTGATTTGCTGCTGGCAACCACGATTATCGAAAGTGGACTGGACATCCCCAATGCCAACACCATCTTTATCGACAACGCCGACACGTTTGGGCTGAGCGACATGCATCAATTGCGTGGTCGCGTCGGAAGATACAAAAACCGGGCCTACTGCTATCTGCTGTTGGACCCGCGGAAACAGATCACGCCGATCGCCGCTAAACGGCTTCAGGCGATAGAGACATTCAGCGACATGGGGGCCGGATTTGCGATCAGCATGCGCGACCTGGAAATTCGTGGCGCAGGAAATCTGTTAGGGACCCAGCAAAGTGGTCATATCTCGGCCGTTGGATACGAGCTGTATTGTCAGTTGCTCGAGAATGCTGTTCGAATGTTAAAGAAAGAGCCGCCGAAGATGCGGATCGAAGTCGAAATCGACTTGCCGCTCTCCGCGTATTTTCCGGACAGTTATATTCCCGACCGTCGCCAGAAGATTGATATCTATCGGCGGCTGACCCGAATGGAACGGTTCGACCAGATTCAGGAATTCACCGTTGAACTGCTCGATCGGTTTGGGCCGCTGCCAGCCGAAGGGACACGGTTGCTGGAGCTATGTGCGCTGAAGTTGGAAGCAACCGTTTGGCAGATTCGTGCCATTTTTCTGGAAGATAAATTTCTCGGGCTACGCTACGGGGATCGGACGCGGATCGGACAACTGCCTATGGCCCGCAAAGGAATCATGCGGATCGTCGATGATGAAACCGCCTACATTCCGCTGAAATCGACAGCGATCCCGCCCGACAAAATGCTGGCACTGGTGAAATCCATCTTGCAGGCAACGTGACCGATTTCTAATCTTCCGGCGATTTGTTTTCAGACCACTATGTGGTGCAGGAATATCCGTTCCTACAGGGGCTGGTGCAATTCCTGGCCTGCGCGCCATCGGCCAGCTCATTTACTGACTTAAACATCTAGACATGACGAAAATTCCCGTGAGCCTGATGATTGCGTTGAGCCTGGCAATGTTGGTCCCATGGCCACTTGCGGCGCAAAGCGACGCGCGAACGTCAACGGGCACGACGAACTCCAGCGATTCGGAATCAGGCAACCAGACTACCAGTCTGCAACAGCCGGAAGTCAAAGGGGACCAGTTCGAACCGACTCACGTCTTGGCGATGGTTGGTGGCGAACCGATCTTCGTGGGTGATGTTTTGTTTGAAGTCAATCAGTTGATCGCCCAATACATGTCGGAAGCGCCCGAGTCCGTCAGACAGCGGGAACGACCGGCGATCATGCAAAAATTACTGCCTAAATTTATTGAGCAGAAAATGCTGTTGATTGATGTCCGGAACGGGCTGCCGGAAGGGGCCAAGTTCGACGACATCGTCGAAAGTGCTTCGAAGGAATTCGATGAAAAGGCGATGGAGGAAATGATGAAATCTGCCGGAGTCGATTCGCCGGTCATGTTCGACGCCCATCTGCGCGCCCAGGGCTCGAGTCTGCGCAAGCTGAGGTACTCGTGGACGGTCAACCAGATCGTGCGCTATTTTCTGCAGGAGAAAATCAAATCGGACGCCGAAGTATCGCACCAGGAATTACTGACATATTATCGCGATCACGAAGCAGAATACTCGATCAAACCGCGCGCGAGATGGGAACAAGTGATGGTCCGCCATGAAAAATTTGCTTCGACGAAGGAGGCAATGCACGCGATCGTCGAAATGGGAAACAGCATCGTTTACGGTGCCTCGTTGGAGGGGGTGGCCAAGAAGAGTTCTCATGGATTCGGCGCCAGCGAAGGGGGCCAGCATGATTGGACCAGCAAGGGAAGTCTGGTTTCAAAAGAGCTGGATGCAGCCATCTTCAGTCTGCCGATCGGGCAATTGAGTGATGTGATCCAATCAGATCAGGGCTTCCACATCATTCGGGTGATCGAGCGCCAGGACGCCGACAAAGTAGACTTCGGTGAAGCGCAGATTGCAATCCGGAAAAAGTTGGAAAACGAAAAGCGACTCGCTGCCTACGATGCCCATCTGAAGAAACTCAAACAGGATATTCCCGTCGAGATCATGGATGCACCAGCCCGTGCGGCACAAGACAAACCGTCAGCGGGCAATCTGATTCGGTGACGTTTTCAAGGCACATCTTCGCAAATTGCACAATCGCTTAAGCTTGCCTATCACGGGTAAATAGAACCGTCATGGATTGCCTCAATGTGCATCCAACGCCAATTCGCAGTCGCGTTATCCGTTCCGGTGAAGATGGATTCCCTCGGTTGCAAAAACAGCTAGACTGTTGGATTCAAACGTTGACTGAGCGCCTTCCTCGGTAGGTAACTCCCCGCTTGGGCTGGGCTGTTGATGTCGATTTTGACTTCCGCCAGACGGTTCACGGTCAACGCAAACCGCTGGGAATAATTCGGAAAAAAAGGGTGTGTTAGTGAGCATTGTATCGCCAGGATCGAATTCCATGACGGATGTCGCCAAGCTGAAAACGAAGACACAGGAAATTGAGCTCTCCATCATCGAAGGGACCGAAGGGGAGCAGGCCATCGATATCAGTCAACTGCGAAAAGAAACCGGACTGATCACGATCGACGAAGGTTACGTCAATACTGGCTCAACGTTCAGCGAGATTACATTTCTCGATGGCGAGGCGGGGATTTTGCGGTATCGCGGTTACCCAATTGAAGATTTGGCGCAGAAATGTGACTTTGTCGAAGTCTGCTATCTGCTGATTTATGGCGAGTTGCCGACGGAACAGCAATTGACCGATTTCCGCCAATCGATTCGCAATCACACGATGTTGCATGAAGACATGCGGATGTTTTACAACGGCTTTCCGCGGGATGCCCATCCGATGGCGACACTGTCGAGTGTCGTCAGTGCCATGTCGACGTTTTACCAGGACGCGATTGACCCGTCGAACCCGGAGCATGTGGAAATCTGTACACAGCGTTTAATCGCCAAGCTGCCGACGATCGCCGCTTACAGTCACAAGAAATCAATTGGACAGCCATTCATCTACCCCGATAACGATCTGACCTACGTTGAGAATTTTCTGAGGATGATGTTCGCGGTCCCTTGCGAGCCTTACATTATCGATCCCGATTACGTCCGGGCGTTGAACATGCTGCTGATCGTGCATGCCGACCATGAACAGAACTGCAGCACTTCGACGGTGCGGATGGTCGGCTCGTCAGATGCGAATCTGTTCGCTTCGATCGCGGCGGGAATTTGTGCGCTATGGGGTCCGTTGCACGGCGGTGCTAATGAGGCCGTGGTGAACATGCTGACCCGAATCCAGGACGACAACGAAGATGTCGACAAATATGTCGACATGGCCAAAGATAAATCGGATGGATTCCGGCTGATGGGTTTTGGCCATCGGGTCTACAAGAATTTCGATCCGCGGGCGACGATCATCAAATCGGCCAGTGATCGGCTGTTGGCAAAGATGAACATCGACGATCCACTTTTCAGGATTGCCCAAAAACTGGAAGACGTCGCACTCAATGACGACTATTTCGTTTCTCGCAAACTTTATCCCAACGTCGATTTCTATTCGGGCGTAATCTATCGTGCGATCGGCATTCCCGTGCGGATGTTTACAGTGCTGTTTGCAATGGGCAGATTGCCTGGTTGGATCGCCCACTGGAAAGAAATGCACGCGTCGAATAATAAGCGCATCTGTCGCCCGCGACAGATATACACGGGCGAAAACGTGCGCGCGTTCGTGGCGCTCGAGGACAGGAAGTAGGGAAGAACTTCAGACCTTTCGACCAGCGGAGGGGTTTTCGGTGCGATGAAGTTGGATGAACGCTCCGTATTTCCCATTCCCAATTCATTCCAGCAGCGCTTTGATCTCTCCTCGGGTCAATACAATCAATCCGCGGCGGTTGGCGGTGCGCGGACCACGATCAACAGTCAGCGCAGGTTGGTCTTTGCCTTTGAAGTTGACCACGACCGAATCAGACTGCTTCAATCTGTTGATTGGCAACTGAACAGTATCGACAAATTGATAACCGACGGCCGATGTTTCAAATAATTCGCGATTATCTGTACCTCGACCAATCCGTTGTCCGTTGCCATCCTGCAACAGTACGATTCGGATCCCGTCAGGATCAACGCGTTTCGCCCAGGCCAGCTGCAGCTCCACCCGTTTGGGGCCGGTCCGTATCGCGCGACAGCCAAGCAGTTTGATTCTTCCACCAAAGTCGATATTCCGAAGTGCGGGCCTGGTGTCGGCGATAACGGCCAATACCGACGGTGGCGCTTCGGCTTCGCGGGCAGAGGTCGCCAGAACCGCGATTGGAACTGCAATCAACGCCACAGAGATCACGGCCAGTGGCGAAAATATGGCATTTGAAATGGAAGCTTGAAACTTCTCAAACGCTGCCCGGGTTCCTGCCTGATACCAGTTCAACAGACTTTGTTTCGCGGGAACTTCTACGAATCTGTACAATGAAATCGACAGTCCAATTGAAACGGCGAAACAGCAGGCCGCAATCGCCCAACCCGGTAATTCGCCGTAGGAAAGAACCGCGTGAAAGACCTGACGGATCACCAGAAAGTGGATCATATAGAACGAATAACTGATCTCGCCCAGATAGACAATCAGCGGCGACGACAGCCATGTCGACAAAATTCCCCTCGATCTCGCGAAAACACAAATCGTGATCCCAAACGGTATCGCCGGCCACGTAACGCGCAACCACGAACCCAGAAACACGCTTCCCCAGTCGCTTTGAGCGACGAGGATCGAGACGCGATACTGCGAAAACATCCACGACGCGATCGCGATCATCGCCAAACAGACAATTTCGTGGAGACTATCGGTCCAGCGGCGATTGCGGTCGGGCAAGGGATCGCTTTTACTGATACGTCGGACAAAGACATATCCGGCGATCATGCCGATGCAAAATTCCGGCAATCGAAACAACGGATTAAGATGTCCAACTACTTCGAAATCGAACTGCCCGAATCGCGATTGTTGGGCGAATTGATTGACGATATACATCGTAGTGCCAACCATTCCCAAAGTCGCGAACGCGCGTAACCAGAACTGCCGTCCGTCGGTGAAACATAGAGCTGGAAACAGCAGATAGAAAAACGCTTCCGTGGAAATGGTCCACGATACGACATTGAACGAGAATGCCCAACCCGCATCGGGTATCCAGCTTTGCAGCAGCACCAGATTCGTCAGCAGCTTCCACCACGTTTCCCTGTGGTCAAACGCTGACCAGGAAAACATGGTACAGATCGCGATGATCAGGCACACCACGTGCAACGGCCAAATGCGGGCAAACCGGGTGAACCAGAACCGTCGCACGTCCGTTGGACTGTTTAAGCGGTCGTGATAGACGTAAGTCAGAATGAAACCGGACAGCACAAAGAAAAACGTGACCGCTAGAGCGCCAATAGAATAAGGATTGGGCTCAATGCCAAACTTGCCCCCCAAATGATGCAGGAAAACCGCAGCAGCCGCCACAAAACGCAGACCGGTCAGGGCGTCGAGTGGTCGCCTGTCTCCCAGTGGCAGTTTGTTGTCCATTTCGCTTACCCACCGACTCCGTAGGTAACGTTACCATGGATCGCTGAATTAAACAACGAGAACATGATGATCGTTATTGTCACAAACCGCATGGTTTAGCGAAAGGTACTTTCAAGCTCGCCGTCAGTGAATATCTCCACCGGCTCCACAGATCCGATCGGGGACTTCGGTACAATTTTGCCTGAAAGCATGTACCCAGCGATTTCGTCGCGGAAATTCGATTGACTCCCTCCAAAGGAATCCATGAAAAAACACCGAGTGATCGCTCGGTGTTTTGAATTTCAAATCTCCAAACTGAAATCTACTTCCTGCGGTTGCGACGAACTCCAGCGGCTCCTAAAGCGAGAACGCTGAGGGCTGCAAATGTCGTTGGTTCCGGAATCACAGTTCCTCCAACATGGACGCTTTCGCCATCACTGCCGTACTGGCCGTCCAGGTAAGTAATGGCTCCGCCTAATCCACCCAGGTTCAGCGAGAACCAGCCTACGTTTCCGCC
>JBGSXT010000360.1:0-4918 GCA_041751295.1 Mariniblastus sp. | reverse complement strand
GTCCCGGTTGATTCACTTCGAAACCAGTTTCCCGGCTGATCGGTCAGGTACATGGTATCTGCCTCGTCGCTGCGACATTCCCCGGCAGTAAACAGGAAAGCCAATGCAAACAATGCCGTAGCATTCACTAATCGACTAATGGCGCACATGATTTTGTTCCTGATCAAAAGGATTTGACTTGAAAACCTGGAGACAAACAGACGAATAAACACCTGTCAATTAATAGAGCGGACTAACAGTCAACCAACCGCCATTCGTTTCCGGATCAGGATGACTCTCAGCTACGGAATCAACCACACAACCAGTTTGCGGATATGTCACCGATGAAATATGCAGTCGCATTCGGCAAATTGGTCAAATTGCTGGCGGGCATCGCCAACTGCCGGTTTTCCAGAAAGAGACAAAACAATTGCGTCTCGAATCCACCGTAACGGCACGCTTAGGAATCAAAAAACAGGAAAAAGATGCCTGACACCCCAAAAGAACCGCTCCTTTCGCCCAGGGCCGACAGGGAGGGCGACCGTTGGGGCTTTTCACCTGTTTTCATTCCTTACTTGAATGGTTTGGCTTTTGAAACGTTCTTGAGTTCACGCCATTCGGGGCGGGCCCGTCGGAAGCGTGCGATTCAATTTGTGTTGATTAAAAGGGCAATCGCCATCGGGAATTGCCAGGCTTGTTGCGTGGCTGGTCGCCCAGGAACGGGTGCCTGTTCTGCCGAAACCGGGACCTACTGCACCGCTCGCGGCAAACTTTCAGAAGAAGGCTGTCACCAATTGCTGACCAGTACGGCCCGCTCGATCGACGATAGGCTGATGAAACCTGGCTTTGGCATGGCCACCGCGAGCGAATTGTCGATGGCTCGACGGCAACGATGCCCGACTCGTCTGCCAACCATGTGTTGTTGGGAGACCGGATGTTCAGCAGCTGGTTCAATATCGTCTTGCTTCAGCAGCGCGGCATCGAATCGGTTCTGCGCAAACACCAGATGCGCAACACCGACTTCCGCACCGACGCGCAACATCAATTTGAAACCAGTCCGGATCATCAATCGTCTGCAAACATATTTCATCGTCGCGATTCGCGTTTAGTGAAAACGGCTCGACTCGCACGATAATATTGTAATGCAAAAGGCTGGTTTTTGCCTGTCCGTTCAAATCCAAATCCGTTCAAATCGCCGTTTGAATATGTTTACGAACTCTGATATTGGATTCGGCCATCAAATTCCGCACTACGACATCGGCATCCGTTCACGTGAAAAATCGAAAATTGCCGCCATTGTAGAACAATTGTCCCCAATTGTTCCGCAAGCTCATTTGCCGGACTGGACTTCAACGACAAACAATTGGGGACAATTGTTCTACAATGCTAAACCGTGAAACGATACCGACATCGACTCTAAAATTACCGGCGGTTCACACGGTTACGGATTGATCTAGAATCGCCATCCATTTTCCAATGGACGCCATTACAATGGAACCGGTAATTACACTGGAAAATCATGAAGAACAATTCCAAACTGGACTTTAGTGCGGCTGTGGAGGCCGAAGAAGACTTGGCTGGCTTGCGGCAACTGAGTTTGGCCGAGCGTGGTCGCCTGATCAAGTCCGCTTGCCAAACCGCGATGAGAATTGAACAGGGCAAGCTGCGCAGTGGATTGCCGCCCTCCCAGCCTGAACCCTGGCCCGAGTCGACTTGGGCCTACATGAAAGAATGGACTCGAAATGCCCGAACGCCAGCTTAATGCGGCTGACGTTGCCGAAAGACTGACCGCGGAATTGGAACAGCGCAACATTGAATACGCAGTGGGCGGAGCAATTGCGTTGGGCTTTTGGGCGCAACCTCGAGGTACCGTTGATGTCGACATCACGTTATTTCTTCCCCCCGATAAACCTGCGGAATGCATTTGGTTGTTAAGCGAGTTGGGCTGCGAATTCGATTCCAAAAAAGTTTCCGAAACCTTGATCGAACACGGGTTTTGCCAGGTCAGTTATCAAGGCGTCCGTGTGGATGTGTTCCTTCCAATTGCCGACTTCTATCAATCGGCAAAAGAACGTCGCAAGCGGGTTTTTCTGGGCGTCGCAGTCGCCCGCGCGGTGTGATGGTTTGCGAGATCCTCTGTTACGTTGGCCCAAACCATCCAACGGACCAAGATTTCAAAACCGTGTCGTTGGCCACCCGGATGACGGAAACGGTCAATTTTGACTCAACCGATTCGGGCAAAATGGCCTGGTATCAATTCCGTTGGATCAACAGCCGGGGCGAAAAGGGCCCGTTCAGCCCGATCTACAATGCTTTAGTCAGGTAGTCGTCTGTATTGAACAAGAGGGAACAGAGTCAACGGAGGTTGAAAACAATCCCAAAGAACCTCTGTTTTTTCTGTTAACTCCTATTCAAACAACCAGCCAACACGAACCATTTCGGGATGTGTGAATTGAACAGGAGGGAACAGAGTTAACGGAGGTAGGTTTTTTTGTTTCTGTTTTTTCCGGGCTGTTTCATTCGAGATTGGCGCCGGGCAGGATCAATCGTGATACGCCATCGGTCAATTTCTGCTCGTTGAAGTTGATAATCAGCCCAAGGGGGATGTCGACAATCTTCATGTAGCTCAGCAATTGGGCTTTGTGGATTGGATGGACAGACTCCGCCGCTTTGACCTCAACAAACAGGCAATCCTCGACCAACAGATCGAACCGAAGCGGATATTCGCGATGAAATTGTTTGTACCGAACTAGGACGCTTTCCTGGCACTTTGTTGCGTGGCCGCGCAAATTGAGTTCCATGGTCAAACACCATTCGTAAATGGATTCAAGTAATCCTGGTCCTTTGTCTTTGTGGACCTCGATTGCCGATCCAATCACATCCTGTGTCAATCCGGAGGCCTTTGAAAATAGAGGATGCATGCTTTTACCCTTATTACCCTAAAACGGAGATAACAAAAAACACAAAGAACCTCTGTTTTCTCTGTTAACTCCTGTTCAAACAACCAGCCAACACGCACCATTTCGGGATGTGTGATTTGAACAGGAGGGAACAGAGTTAACAGAGGGTGACTTTGTTGATTCTGTTTCCAGTCCTGGCAGTTTCATTCAAGATTGGCACCGTAATCCTGTCCGATTGCGGAGAACACGAAACTGCGCTAATCTCCACTAATCCAAACGCGACAGATCCGATCAGCAAAGATTAATGTAGATCAGTGTTACGTTGTTCCACTAGCTTTTGAGGGAATTGTTTCCTGTTCTTCGATTGACATTCAAACCATATGGTCAAATTCATTCACACGGCTGATTGGCAGATCGGCATGAAGGCCGCTCATGTTGGCGCGGCGGGTGAAAAAGTTCGCGCGGTACGGCTGGAGGCGGCGCGACGAGTGGTCGAGGCGGCGCGGGATCATCTGGCGGATTTCTTGGTCGTGGCTGGCGATACGTTTGAGGACAACGCGGTCGACCGAGTACTTGTTCAAAAGGTTGCTGATATTCTGGGGAGCTTTTCGGGACCGGTCTATCTAATTCCTGGAAACCACGATCCGCTGGTTCCGGGCAGCGTCTGGGATCATGCCGTCTGGCAGTCGCATTCCAATCTGCATGTGCTGAAAGAGGCAACGCCGATTGAAATTGAGGGGGCAGTTCTTTATCCCTGCCCGTTGTTCGCGAAACACGCGCTGAAGGATCCGACGCGCTGGATCAACGCCCGCGATGCGTCGAATATTTCAATTGGAATCGGACACGGCACCGTGGTTGGGGTTTCGCAATCGGAGCCGGATTATCCAATCGCCCGCGATGCGGCCACGACGGCTGGACTCGATTATCTGGGACTGGGGCATTGGCATTCGTATTCTTCCTATCCGTCCAGCGATGGAGTTGTCCGGATGGCTTACTCTGGAACGCATGAAACGACAAAATTTGGCGAGCGCGACAGCGGGAACGTGTTGCTGGTCGAAATTGAAAGTCGCGGAAGCACCCCGAAACTGACTCCGATTCGTACGGGGGGCCTAGATTGGAAGCGCATTGAATCAACATTGACGCAGGCCGGCGATATCGTTCGTGTGAAGCAGCAGGTGGAATCGCTGCAGGACGCCGGTCGAACGCTCCTGGATTTGAGAATCGACGGGATACTGCATCATGAAGATCAGGCTGAACTTGCCCGCATTGAAGAATTGATTGGATCCCGTTTTTTATACAGGCGAATGGACGCGTCGAACTTGACGCCAAGCCCTGCCGACGCGAGCTGGCTCGACTCTTTGCCGGCCGGGATCATGCAGGGCGTTGCCCAGCGACTGCAAACCTGGAGCGATCCTGCCTATCGGGAAGATCGTCCGCTCAATGCTTCGCCCGAAATCGCGACGAGAGCTTTGCTTGCACTCTTCCGTTTCGTTCAGGAAAACAAAGCATGATCATGCGGTCCATTCAGGTTGAAGGTTGGCGCTGCTTTGCCGAATCTGTAACGGTGGGCCCGTTCGGCGAAGGTCTGAATATTATTCACGGTCCCAACGGCATCGGAAAGTCGACTCTGATGATGGCTCTCGCGCGTGGACTGTTCGACAGCCACAATGTTGGCGGAGTGGATATTAAGACACTGCGTTCATGGGGCCGCGATCTGACGCCCAAAGTCACGATCGAATTCGAACAGGGTGGCGATCTGTTCCAACTGTACAAACAGTTCCTCGATTCGGCCTCGGCGAAACTTGCGCGCAAAGAGAATGGCCGATACGTTCCGATTGCCGAAAGCCGCGCGGCGGACGAACGGGCGCGCGAAATTCTCGAAGGCTTGTCATCGAAAGGTGCCAGCGACCAGCGTCATTGGGGGCTGGCCCAGATTCTGTGGGCGGCTCAGGGTAAGTTGAAAATCGACGAACTGGCAACCGGCACACGGTCCACGATCCAAAGTGCCTTGGGCGACCAGATCGTGGGGTCGGGTACCG
>JBGSXT010000359.1:0-3544 GCA_041751295.1 Mariniblastus sp. | reverse complement strand
TACTTCAATCCAACTGGACCTTTGATCCAGCGACCCCGTTAATTCTCTGGCCAGCCGATTCAGCTTGCCCAGCTGTTCTTTCAAGGCATCGTCTTTCTGTTTCTTGGTCTTGCTCTCGCCCGCACCCTGGGTGACTTTCGCCTCCGCGTCGGAATACTTGACTCCCACCATTTCCGCTTCTGGACGGACTGCGGCATGGGCTTTTTCCTTGAAGAAATAACCCAACAACAGCCCGAACATGATGATACTCACCGAGGCCAATACCCATGGCTTTTTCGCACGCACAATTCGCTCGGTGACAATCTCCGCAGGCAACAGATTGGTCCTGATATGCGCTTTCTTGAGACCCTGTAAACACAATCCATACGCCGGTGCAAAGGACAGCTGGTTTTCCTGAAAGGACTTTTGACTGATTACGTCATTGCCGGTCAATTTATTGAACTCGGAAACCTTGGCGATATCGATTTCCAGCTGTTTGTTCAGATACTGCCTAAGGCCAGGCAATTTGGCAGCGTTGCCGAGCAGCGCCAGTTTGGAAATTTTGGCCGTTTTATCCATGCCCTGAAAAAACGTCAGCGATCGTTGCACTTCGTTGGCCAGATCAGAAAACACTGGCCGCATGGCGCGGAATACGGCTTGCGGGTCTTCCGCCTGGCGTGCATTGCGTTTCAGGTGCTCTGCCTTGGCATGTGTCAGTTTCATTTCCCGGGACAGCTGTTTGGTAAAATGATTACCGCCAATGGGAATGTTGCGTAACCAAAGCTTGATCCCGTTGGAAACGATCAAATCGGTAGTGTCGGTGCCCATCGACATGACGACCATCGAGTCGGGAGGGTTTTCAGGATCAAACTCCTTGGCAGCAGACAGGTTATCCAGAATGTCAAAACAGACGACGTTAAAAATGGCCAACGGTGACAGCTGTATGTAATCAACTTCAACATCGGCTCTGTCAAACGGCAGCAAAGCTCGAAAGACCGCTTCCCGCTTCATCGCAAACAGCCCGATTTCGGCGTCCATCGTCCGGCCATCAACAATCGTTCCGCCCAGTTGCTGCCAATCCCAAATCACGTCCTCAATCGGGAACGGAATCTGCTGTTTGACTTCGTATTTGACGATGTCCGGTAGCGTCTTGGCGTCCACTGGTGGAGGTTTAAAAAACCGGGACAGGCCTGCCTGACCGGGTACGCTGATGGCCACCTGATCGCCGTGTAAGTCATTCCTGGACAGAAATTGCTCCAGTGCTTCCCGAACCAGCACTTCCGGTTCGGCATCCGCCTGGCTCAATAGTTTCGGATATTCGATGTAATCGTATTTGTCGACTTCGATGGATTCTCCGTCTGGCGCAATTCGACAGCGCATCGCTTTGAGTGCACACTGTCCAATGTCGATGCCCCAAACGGCATTTGTCCTGGCCATTTCTATTCCTGAATAAGTGTCGCTGCGTCGTTCAATAATCGATTTGGGATGTCATCGTACGGAGATCCCGGACTGGGAGGTCGGGTTCCGTCTTTGTGGGAAGGGGAGAGACTGAAAGACGAACGCATCCTTTGCCACCAACCCTAATTTTCTTATCGGGGGCAACATTTGTCAACGTTTCTAACCCCACTCATCGATCTGCAACTCGTAATTTCTTGGGCAGTCTGCTAGTTTCTGGCGTTTTCCGGCCATTTCCGGAATCCCGACAGTTTTTGAATCCACTGGACAACACATACTGAAGACGACAAATCGGACAAATAGTTCCAACGGCTCCATGAATTCGATTGACAAACTCATTGTGCTGCTCCCCTGCCATGCCTTGGAAGATTTTCCGGCACATCATACAGGCGAGGCTGCGGAGAGTCTGTTGGCCAACTGGACGGCGCTCTGGCATCCCGCACTGATCGCGAACGCCGGCCGAATTCCACAATGGGTCAGCACCGATTTTGTGAATGATGATCTGAACGATTCGCTGATCCTGGCTCCAACGGTTTGCGAGTCGGATATTCCTTTCGAAGTTTCCGACCTGGTTGCCCAAGGGCGTGCGATACTCATTTCGGGACGAGTCCATCGGGACGAAATTCTGGCATCAGAACCGGTCGCCCGATGGATTGGTGCCTGGCCCGCATATCCGTTGATCAACGATTTTTTCGCGCTCGGATTTGCCTGTCTGCAGGTTCAATTGATGACCCGAAAGTTGCGATACTCAAGTTCAATTGATGTCAAAGAGTTTTCCAATCGCGTTCTTGCCGCAGCGCGAAGCTGTAGCGGTCAAGACCAGGCCGATACTGCTTCCCGTTTGGCGACCTGTTTTGATCTGTTAATGGAGGAAAAAAACAACTATTACCCGACAGAGCCAAAACTGCTGGATCTGGTGCTGATCGCGTCGACTACCATCGACGAAACACTGGAGAATCAGCTGCGGTGCAGTCATCCCTCCAATTTACTGCTAAGTGGCGCCGACTTGGCGCGAATCTGCCAGATTGCGCCCACCATTCTGGATTCGCTCCAGCAGAATATCAGCGAAAAGAAATTGGGTCTGGTTGGCATTCAACGATTCGAAATGCCGATCCAGCTCGTCTCGATCGAGTCGCTGGTGAATCAGATTGAATTGGGTTTGCAGGGGGCCAATGAATTTCTTGCCGCCCGTCCGAATACATTCGCGAGTTTTCAATTTGGTTTGTCGCCGCAGATTCCAAACTTGCTGAACCAGTTCGAATTCGATTGTGCGATCCACGCATCTTTTCAAGGAAGCAAACTATCGAACGCTGCCTCGCCCACAATAAATTGGCAGGGAGTCGACGGCAGTACGATTCCGGCGATTGCAACTCCACCGATCGACGCCAACCAGCCAGATGGATTCCTTGGACTGGGCATCACCATCGGCGAAATGCTGGAGGCACATCATCATTGCTCACTGATTTTCGCTCATTGGCCCAATCAGACCAATTGCTGGTTCGAAACCCTCGCCTGTATCCAGAAATATGGGCCGTTATTTGGCCGGTTTCACACCTTGTCGCAATTCAGCGCGACGATTTACGACAGCGGGTTCAGTGAAAGTTTCGCAGCCAGCGAATATCGATTTCCCTACCTCGAAACGCAAATCGATTCCGGGTCGCGGCAGCCGATCTCGAAATTCGCCGAATACTGGCGATGTTTCTATCGCATCCGCGCTGCAGAAAACCTGGTAACGATCCTGGCCATTTTGTCCACCGATTCGCGGAACTGGAGCTTTCTCCATCATCGTTTACAAGAATGGCAAACATCAATTGAAGCCATCGTTTCTGTTCCTGGTTCAGGGTTTCAAGATTTCAATTCCCAGTTCAGCGAATTTCTACAGCGTGAAGTATCGGTCAGTGAGGTCTATTCAGGCAAAACATCGGCCGCAACGGCGAACTCCAACTTGTGCATTCATTCACTGGATTTTTCCCGAATCGTGCATTTGGCTGACGTGCCGAATCCTGTCCGTAAGGCTCCGAATCGAATTGTAGAAATCGCGGGATTCGAAGCCGCCAACGTCGCAATATTGAAAAACCGGGTGTTGACCAAAGATCCGCCCGTACTGACG
>JBGSXT010000358.1:0-3809 GCA_041751295.1 Mariniblastus sp. | reverse complement strand
TGCTCCACGACATTGGCAAAATTGGCGTTCCAGATGCGATTCTGCTCAAACCGGAAGCACTCACCGATGAAGAGTGGAATGTGATGAAGATGCACGAGCGCCTCGGCATCGAATTAGTGCGAACGACCTTCGCTTGTCAGGAAATTGACGAAATCGTCGCCAACTACCGAAAACCGTACCACGGAAACAGCGAATCCAAACTGCCCATCGGTTCGCGGATTCTGGCCATCGTGGATGCCTACGATTCGATGACCTCCGACAAGACCTACCGAAAAGGAATGACTCGGGATGATGCCATCGCCGAACTACGGCGTTGTAGTGGCGAGCAGTTTGATAACGAACTGGTCGAACTTGTGATTGGCACCATCAATGTGCGGGGCAATGAACTGTCGTCCAATCAGGAACAGATTTCCAAGGCGGCTGCGTTAAACATTGGATTGCAGATCGAAAGTCTTTCGGCGGCGTTCGACAATCGCGACATCGGCGGAATTACCGCGATCGCCAGCCGGCTCAAAGATACCGCGCTCAAGCATGGTGCCGCCCAGATCGCGGAAAAAGCCGGCCTGATCGCTGCCGTCCCGCAACGTGAAGACGCACTGTTTGACGTGCTGCAGAACACCAATGAACTGCTTGATTTGTGCCGTTCGACCCAACGAACCCTGTTGAATCCACTCGTTTCTCAGCCTGAAGAATTTTGATTGAAGAGATCGAGATCATGAAAATAGCCTGCATTACATTCCTCGTTGTGGTTCTGCTGACCGCGCTCGCATCCGGACAGATCGTTTCCAATTCAATCAAAGGGTTTACCGAACCGTTTCGCTCGATCGATATCGCCGCAGCGGAAGCAGGAACTATCTCAGCAATTGCCGTTCAAGAAGGGGACCACGTCCAGGCGGATACGATTCTGGCCCGCTTGAACGAGGACGTGTTGGACGCCTCTCTGGCGATCGCCAGCGAAAGCAGACAGGCGAAAGGCAAACTGAATCTGGCGCTCGCTGAGCTGCACATGCAACAGGAACGATTCCGCAAGTTGAGCGGATTGTTCGAGCGGCAACACGCCAGCCAGACCGAAATCGATCGCGCCAAAGCACAATTGGATATCGCCCGGGCACAGGTTGAATCGGTACGCGACGATTTGTGTCTGAAAGAGCTGGAGATCAATCGAGTCGAAGCGCAACTGGAACAGCGCCGGCTGCGATCACCAATCGAAGGGGTGGTGAATCGAATTTTCAAGGATGTTGGCGAATTCGTTTCCGCTAACGATCCGGTGGTCGTTAATGTCGTCCAACTCGATCCACTGCTGGTCATTTTCTCCGTCCCACGGGAACAGGCCCGCAAGCTTAAGGAAGAACAAACAATTGTTCTGGCTCTCGGCACGGAGCGCCACCCAGTGGATGGCTTCATTGAATTCGTTTCGCCAACCGCCGACGCACAAAGCGGCACCTGCCGGGTCAAAATCAGGATCGATAATCCTGATCGACAGTGGCCAAGTGGCGTCGTCTGCCATCTGGATACTCGAACCACCGCGGCCATTGCAACCACACCCTTGTTGGATAAGAGTTCAGATCTGGTTATCGAAAATCGGTCGCCGTCATGGACGCAGTAGCCACAGATTTGATCGACATTGAGCGGCGGGATGCGAATCAGGAAGCCATTCGGCTATATCAACTGGCCCACGATACTGCGGCGCTGAACGAAATCGGTTCGCGAATCAAAAACTCGCAAACTTCACAGGCCTGTTGCCAGCAAATTGCTAATCGCTTGCATGAGTACATCGCCGACCTGCAAAATCAGCAGAATCAGCCTGCCGCCGATGGACTGGAAATCTATGTGGCGCTGGCCGATGGCAATGCCCAACCGCAAGTGACGGCGATTTCGCAAGCCGACTCGCCCCCGAACAAATCTCCCTTGGTGGAATCCGTTGCGGCAGCAATTGGTGAATGCCTTTGCCGTCAGGGCAATGCTGTTTGGCCAACGGAAACGAATGATCGTCACGCCCTGCGTTGTCATCGACGTCTGTCCGAACAGCATTCGCGACCGAATCTGATGACTATTCCACTGCATGATGGTGAAGGCAAATTGCAGGCGGCAGTCATGGTTGCCTGCCAGTCTGAATTGACATTGCGGGCCCGCCGATTCTGTTTCAGTCTGGCTGAGTCGTTGGGTTCCACGCTGGCGTTGGTAAAGCGAGCCGAGCAGAACCGCCTGCAGCGATTTCTGTCAATGACATGTGAATCACTGCGAACCCGAAAGGCAAAAATCGCAATGCAACTGGCGGGCGTCATTTTTCTGATCGGGCTCGTTCCGCTGCCTTACCGGATTCCAGCCGATTGCGAAGTGCAGCCGGCCACTCGTCGATTCGTCTGTTCGCCGTTTGATTCACAGTTGAAGAACTGTCTGGTCGAACCGGGCGATTTCGTCGCCGCCAATGAAATCGTGGCTCGACTCGATGAGCGGGAAATGCGGATGGAATTGTCGGAAGTGGAAGCCGAATTCCACCGTTCCTCACGGGAACTCGATGGCTACGTCGCTGCGCACGAATCGGGTTTGGCACGACTGGCGCAACTGGAAACGGATAAACTGCAAGCCAGACATCAGCTGCTGAACCATCGAACGGAAAATCTGGAATTGCGCAGCCCAATTGATGGCATGGTTATTTCCGGCGACCTCAAAAAAGCCGAAGGGATGCCGCTGGAAACTGGCCAAACACTGTTTGAAATTGCGCCATTGCAGCAACTGATCATCGAGCTGCTGGTTCCCGAAGACGACATCCGTTATCTGAAAACCGGATTGGATGTATCCATTCGCCTCGACGCATTTCCGTTTGCGCGCTGGTGCGGAATCATTGATCGCATTCATCCAGCGGCTGAGATTCGCAACGACGACAACGTTTTTGTGGCAACCGTACTGCTTGAAAACCCGAACGGAAAATTACGGCCTGGAATGCAGGGCTCCGCAAAAATCACTTCCGTATGGCGCCCGATCAGCTGGAATGTTCTGCACAAACCGGCAATCCGATGTTTGCGGTGGCTGGGATGGTAACGTCGTACGATCGACTCACCGATGAACTGCGGCGAAGCTGTATTCGACTGCACGATGAATTGATTTTCACACCGCAATCGTACGGTGCGGAAACATTTTTCCATATCGAAATTCCGTCGACCTCCAAATTCTTTCGCATCGCCAGTCACGAATACGTTTTCATTTCGTTGCTGGACGGAGAAACGTCGTTCGCCCAGGCGTTGGCAATCACAGCCCAAAAGCTCGGGCCGCAGGCGGTGTCGGAGGACCAAGCCACGCAGATCATTCATTGGCTAGTGGAAAACGCCATGGCCAGCCCTGGTGATGGAAACTCGCCATTGAATGCGCGAGCACCCAATCCGGACAGGGCATCCTGGCTGAAAAAATTCAATCCGTTCTGGTTGAAAGTACCACTGGGAAACCCAAATCGGATTTTCGGCTGG
The DNA here is from genome assembly GCA_041751295.1 of Mariniblastus sp. Taxonomy (GTDB): domain Bacteria; phylum Planctomycetota; class Planctomycetia; order Pirellulales; family Pirellulaceae; genus Mariniblastus. The sequence goes on along the minus strand of JBGSXT010000358.1, from coordinate 345 downwards.
ATGGAATCCAGGCTTGTCTGGATATTCCATCCGGTGATCATGTTGGTCGCCGCGCTGATCATCTTTTCCGGAGCGATCGTGGCGATAACCAGCGCCGAACAGATTTTTGCTTCAGCCAGCGGCATTCTTGCTCCAGGCAACTGGTTGTGGATGTTGGCGACCTGGATGGCGTTGAAAATCATCCACGAGCTGGCCCATGGATTGGCCTGTCGACATTTTGGCGCGACGGTCAGGGAAACGGGAATCATTTTTATACTGTTTGCGCCGCTGGCCTATGTCGATGTTACGTCATCTTGGCGAATCCAGGCCCGCTGGCCCAGAATCGCCATCGCCGGCGCGGGCATT
>JBGSXT010000357.1:0-2864 GCA_041751295.1 Mariniblastus sp. | reverse complement strand
ATTACCGAGGTGCAGATCAACGATTTCTTCACGGAAACAAGCTGGCTGCCGCGTTATGACCAATTTACACTCGGGCAGCCGCTCTTCAACGATCAACGATTCATTCACTTTGGGCATACGACGATTGGATATGGTCAGCTGAATGTCGCCGAGCCACCACTGGATCCAGATGAAATTTTTGACCCGCTGGCCTGGGAAGCCGATGTCGAGGGAGCTCGGATTGGAACCAGACAGGAGCTGGATTTTCCTCAGCAGCTAGGTCCCGTCAAAGTCGTCCCCTACGTGCTTGGCGATGTCACGTATTGGCAGGAAGACTTGAACGGCGACGACCTGCTGCGGGCCTACGGTCAGCTTGGCGTGCGTGCGACGCTGCCGATTTGGAAATCGGATCCGACGATTCAAAGTGTGCTGTGGAACGTCAACGGACTGGCCCACAAAGTCTATTTTGATGTCGACGCATTCTATGCCGACTCCAGCCAGGACCTCGACCAGTTGGCCCTTTATGACAACCTTGACGATAACGCTCAGGAAGCATTCCGACGGCGATTTGCCTTCAACACCTTTGAAATTCTGCCGGGCGGAAATGTTCCGCTGATGTTTGACGAACGGTTCTACGCCCTGCGCAATGGTTTTCAGAGCGACGTCACCGCTCCGAGTCTTGAAATCGCCGATGATCTGTCAATCGTGCGGTTCGGAGTCCGACAGCGTTGGCAGACCAAACGCGGTATACCAGGCAACCAGCGGATTATCGATTGGGTGACGCTGGACGTTTATACCAGCCTGTTTCCCGACGCGGCGCGCGACAACTTTGGTTCGGATTTCGGCCAGCTGGATTACGACTTCGAGTGGTTTGTCGGCGATCGAGTCAGCCTGATTTCCGACGGCTTTTTCGATTTTTTCAGTCAAGGCTTGAGAACCGCCAGCATCGGTGCCCAAACCAATCGACCAGGTTTGGGAGACGTATACCTTGGATTCCGCACGATTGAAGGTCCGATCAGCAGCAATATCGTGACGGCTTCGGGCAACTATCGGATGAGCGAGAAATGGGGCGTACGGGGATTGTCGCAAGTTGATTTGGGCCAGGCAGGTACGATCGTCAATGCACTGAGCTTGGTCTACATTGGCGAATCGTTCCTCTGGCAGTTCGGCGTCAACGCAGACTTCAGCCGGGACGTCGTTGGATTTCAATTCGGTTTGGAACCACGTTTTGTGCAGAACGGCAAACTGTTTCGACCTGGCAGAACTTCGATTCCTCCCGCCAGTTCACTGTATCTGGAGTAGTCGCAGCCATCCAATCCATGGAATCGATGCTCCACCGGTTTTGCCAATAAGCAGTGAAGAACGTTGAATGGCTGACATTTCGAAATTCCCGGTTCTGCCGGTTGACACGTTGCTCTGCAATGGATACTATGCCATACATATTACGCGCCGTGCGAGTGAAAGGAACTGGAAGTGAAAATTGAACGGGAAATGATGCGGGGGGCTGGACCGACGGCTGTGATGCAGCTTTTGGCACAAGGCGAAATGTACGGCTATCAAATCGTGGAGTCGTTGGCGTCGCGCTCAAACGGAGTATTCAAACTGGGCCAATCGACCCTTTACCCGATGTTGTACAACCTGGAAGCCAAGGGTCTCGTGACATCGCGGCACGTCGATGCGGAAAATGGGCGCGTGCGTCGGTATTATCGGCTGACGGTCAAGGGAAAAAAGAAGTTGGAACTCGATCGGCAGCAATGGTCGGTGTTGATTGAAGGCTTGGCAGCACTGGGTGTTACGCGCGATTCCGGTAGGGTTGTTGGCGTAGCCCTCGATGGAGGGGTCGCATGACAAACCGCTCGTTGGCGGAAAACGGCTCAGCGGCTGTTTGCAAAGTCGCATCGACGGGGATTGATAGTAAACGTCGATGGGCCTACCTGTTTCCCAGGTTCTTTCCCTACGAGCCAGTCAGTTGGCGACAGACGATTGCCAGAAGTGGTTTGCCAGACGAAGTGCAGCAGTTGATTCTGGAAGTCATCAGGAAATCGAGGCTGCTGCGGTTTGAGAAAGTTGAAGTAGTTCAGGAGTTGATTTCACATTTTACAGATGGGGAACTGGCAGGGCATTCCTGTCGGCAACTCATCGAACAATTTGGCGATCCGCTGGTGACGGCAAAACTGATCCGGCGGTCAAAGATAAGGAACCGACCTGTCATGTTCAAAACATTTCAAATTCTGGGCTGGTGTTTGCTGGCCCTGATTGCGGTTTACGCGTCCTATGCAGGCTATTTTTATTCGGGCGTCCCGACTCCCAGCACCGATTACATGGCGGATCTAAACCTGCCCATGAGCGAAATCAGGGATAACGACAAAGCCTGGCCGATCTATCGACCGCTGTGGATCAAGTATGGACTCAGCGAAGGGGGCGGGTTTGCACAGGAATCGAAGGTTCTTTATCAATCGTTAACGGATGAGTCGGGCGAAAAACAAATGGGCGAGTTGGTCCAACCGACGGACCCGGAATGGCCAGCTGCGATTGCCAAGTTGGAAGAGTGGTCGGACCTGTTGGCTGCGTTTCGCGAAGGAGCTAAGAAGCCGAAATTGGGTTTGGTATTGCAAAGTGACCGGCAGAAATATTCCGAAGACGACCGGCGAGCACTTTTTCCACAATCGGATCCCGAAGAAAAAGAGCCTGATTGGGTGCTGACTGACGGGAATGTGGCAGACAAAGAACTGCAGCAATTGTTAGACGGTTCTATACTGAGCATTTTGCTGCCGCACATCCAATCGTTTCGAAATGCTGCCCGGATGTTTCACGTTGATACTCGCTGGGCAATCGAACAAAACGATTCGCAACGCGCTCTGAGCAATATCGAGACCGTGATGGGA
>JBGSXT010000356.1:0-12181 GCA_041751295.1 Mariniblastus sp. | reverse complement strand
TTGTTTTTCGCGATTACGCCGCCCCCCTGGAATTTCGTCTGGTTGTTCGTCAACGGCCTGCCATTGGGTATGGTGTTCGGTCTGGTACTGGCTTTTCTCGAAGGGCGGAAGGTGACCGAAGCACTGGCCGCCGGATTGTGTGCCAGCTTTATCATGGCGTCCGGCTTTGTCAAATCGGTTGGCCGACGATTGATCGTGGATTGGCAGGTCTCGGAATATTGGATGCCATTTGTGACTGGGCTGCTGTTTGTGATTCCGCTGTTGGTCTCTGTTTGGATGTTGGCTCAAATTCCGCCGCCGTCGATTGCGGATATCGAGCTGCGATCGAAGCGGGAGCCGATGAATCGAGATGCGCGGCGCGCTTTTTTTGGCCGACACGCCATCGGCCTGACCGGCCTGTTGTTGATCTTCACTCTACTGACCATCGGACGAAGCATTCGGGATGACTTCGCCATCGAAATCTGGCGGGATCTGGGTGTTGACGATGAACCAGACGTGTTTGCAACGTCGGAATTTTGGGTAATGATCGGCGTCGTCCTGATCAATGGACTCATCATTCTTGTGCGGGACAATCGAGCGGCGTTTCTGTCTTCGATCGGTTTGTTGTGTGTGGGATTCGCAATTGTGCTGCTGGCATTGGCTGGTCAATTGGCGAGCAGACTGAGTCCCATGGCGTTCATGATCCTGTTGGGCGTGGGAATGTACATTCCGTATGTCGCTTTTCACACGACGGTTTTCGAACGGATGATCGCTGTGTTTCGGGAAACCGGAACGATCGGCTATTTAATGTACCTGGCGGATGCGATCGGATACCTGGGGTATGTGGGCGTGATGCTTTTCAGGAATCTGGTTGCCAGAGATCTGAATTTCCTGAGTCTGCTGACCGGCGTGTCGTTGGTGACTTCGATTGTTTCGCTGACTGTAACGATGTTGTTGGGCGGCTATTATTGGTACAAGATTCCTCGGCATGGAGAACGAATGAATCGCCTGCGATCCGACAACGATCAGGTGTTGCAATCGTGAATGCGCACGGAAAAGGTGACTGATCGAGCAGGGCGTTGGCACCGATCTGCCTGCCTCACTTGACATGAGACGATGCATTACAATGATTAACACAGTAATGCCAATCCCGATCGTCTCTTTCCAATCATGATTCAAAAAATTGCAGCAGCGTTCTTGACGTTGATTCTGACGGCATCGTCCACGAGTGCGGGCGGCCCTGAAAACGCGGTGGTGGTGATCAATTCCGAATCCGCATCCTCCAAGCTGGTCGCGAACCATTACATATCGCTGCGCAATATTCCGGCGCGAAACGTCATCTACTTGTCGGATATTACCGAACAGGAATCGATTCCGATCGGAGAATTTCGACAGCAGATTCTCAAGCCGATTTTTGAAACGATCGCGAAACGTGGATTGAGCAATCACATTGACTATGTGATTTATTCATCTGGCTTTCCCACCGTGGTTGATGCCGCCGCAGACCGCCAGAAAATGCTGGATGCGCCAAACGGAGGCGCAGCCATTTCGGCGAACAACAGGGCCTTCGCACCGCAAGTTGCCTTAACAGCGGCCACGTACCTGTTCCAAAAGGTCATTGCCGAAGATTTCAGTTACGCTTTGCCCAATGCAAACACCTACATGCGAAACGACACTCGAACGCTGCTCACCAATCCATTTGTCGGCGAGGACGCAGCGACATTCAGAAAAGCACTGGCGGGAACGCGCAGCGAGGGTTTCGATGAGTCCATCGAGTTGCTGGAGTCGCTGGCGGAAAAGCACCCACTGCAAATGGCGTTACATTATTGGCTGGCTCGAACGTGGGCCTGGAAAGGGGAAGTCGAACAGGCGACGACGTGGCTGAAGCGGGCGATTGCAACCGGCTGGTGTTACAGGGAATTTACAGAATCCGATACGGCATTTGCCGAATTGATCAATGACGCGGCGTTTCAGTCGACACTGGAATTGATACCTGACATCCCGTTTCGTTTTACCCCCACGCTTGGTTTTCGAAGTGCATTTTTCTGGGGCCCCAACGGGATGGTCAATTCAACACCCGACCAGGGAAACCAATACGTTCTGTCGACGATGTTGGGCGTCAATCGCAATCAGGGAAACAGCGAACAGGAGACGCTGCAGTATTTGACGCGAAGCATCGCGGCCGATGGAACGCGGCCCGGCGGCACAATCTACTTCACAAAAACAAAGGACGTCAGGAGCACAACCCGGATACCCGGTTTTGACGACGCGACCAATGAACTTCGACTGGCAGGTGTTCGCAGTGAAATCATCACGACGGTGCTGCCGACGTTTCGCAACGACGTGGCCGGCTTGAGCATCGGCGTGGGGGGATTTGACTGGGCAAATTCCAACAGTCGGATCCTGCCCGGTGCAATTTGCGAAAACCTGACGAGCTATGGGGGCGCATTGAAACCCGGAGTCGCCCAAACCAAACTAACCGAGTTCCTCCGCTTTGGAGCTGCCGGTTCGTCGGGTACTGTAACTGAACCATTAGCCCTGCAGTGGAAATTTCCTCATCCCAGGATTCACGTGCACTATGCACGCGGGTGCACGCTGGCTGAATCTTTTTACCAGTCCGTTGCGGGACCATTCCAATTGCTGATTGTTGGCGATGCGCTCTGCAAACCCTGGGCTCAGGTACCGGTCGTCGCAATCACCGCAGGGCTCGAGCCTGATATGGAAGTTAAAGGGGCGTTGCGCGTTCAGATGGAATCAGCCAATTCACCGGTACCGATTCGCGCCATTGACCTGTTCCTGGACGACCAGCTGGTTCGCCGGATTGGCGATCTGGGTGATGCGTCGTTTGACATCGATACGAGAACGATGCCGGACGGATATCATGAATTTCGCTTTGTTCCGATCGCATCTGGTGCGATCGCAACGCGCGGATTGACCTTGATCCCATTCACCGTCAATAACAAGCAGCACCAGGTTGACTTGCGCACCGAATCGCCGGTACCGGGAATTGATGACACTCTGTCTTTCAAAGTCACGTCGTCGGGCGCGAACTCACTGAAGCTCGTTCACAACGACCGCACATTGGCCAGTCAAGACGGATCTGAAGCAGAATTCAACATCGCGGCCTACGAGTTTGGCCGTGGTCCGATTTCGATTCAGGCCGAAGCAGATTTTGATGGCCAGCCAGTTCGCAGCACTCCGTTAAGGCTGGAGATCAATGGCCCGATTTCCATAACCCTGCCGATCATCCAAGCCCCACCTGTTTCGAAAGCACAACCGAAACAGTAAGCTTCTCAATGGTTTACCTGCACGTTGTCGGCATTCGCACGAAGGTCTGTTGTCATGTGCCACGTTTGTTGCCATACCACCGAATGTGCATGCGCGGACAAAAAGTGTAGCCGTACTGTAAACAGAGCGATTCAAGCCATTCGGAGCGGCAGTTTAGCGTTTGCTGATCGATGCCTTCGGGCATCAACAGGATTTTTTCCGGGATGACGTTTTCCAACGACCGGCAGAAGGACTGAATTTCTACGACGTCGTCGGGCCGGATCACCACGAACTTCAGTTGGAAATCGAATTCATCAATCAGTTTTTGAACGGCTGACAGATTGATTCTTGTTCGCTCATGTCTCCGACTCCACTCCCCTGCCCTTTCCACCGCAGGTGTCGAGTTGGAAAGTTTTGGGCTGATCGACATCAAATCGCAATCGACCTCTCGAAAAATGGTTCCGGCGGTTTCGATGGTGATGTGGTAGCCCGCTTCCCGCAAGTTGCAGGTCAATGTGATGATGTTCCGATCGAGCATCGGTTCGCCACCGGTAATCACCACATATCGTACTGGATAGGCGCCCACGGCTGCGGCAATCCCGTCGACCGTCATTGGTCGTCCGTCGGGCTGCCATGACGTGTAGGGAGTATCGCAGAAATCGCAGCGCAGATTGCAACCGCTGGTGCGAACGAAGACGCTTTCCTGGCCGGTCAATCGGCCTTCCCCCTGACGCGACACGTATATTTCCGAAATCAGCATGACCCGATGTTACCAAAATTGAAATGTGATATCGTAGCTTATTCGCTGCACGCATTTCTGATTTGCCGTCACCCGGATCATCATGCCCACAGAATTTCAGGCCAAACTAGATTTTTTTGATAACGCCTTTCCGCAACGGGACTATACGATTCGCATTGAGTGCCCGGAATTCACCTCGGTCTGTCCTAAAACCGGACAGCCGGATTTCGGTGAACTGCATTTCGAGTATGTGCCCGATTTAAGGTGCGTCGAGCTGAAGAGCCTGAAATTGTATCTCGTGCAATTTCGCAATGAAGGCATTTTCTATGAGCACGTCGTCAATTCGATTTTTGACGATTTCATGGCCATGATTCAACCCCGCCGTTTCGTACTGACCGCCGAATTCACGCCACGGGGCGGAATATCGTCAATGATTCAGGTTTCAACCGATCAGTCGACTTGAGCCGTGACCGGGGTCAGTTGCTTTCCTTCGGACTTCGATTCAACTTGCTCAAGATCACAGTCGTGAACTCGTTCAGTTTTGACCAATCGAAGCCAGCTGTTTCGCCTGTTTTTGGTTCCGCATCGCAGCCGTCCGTTTCCGTATTCTGCCCGAAGATATGGACGCGGGCATAGAAATAAATGCAGGCCAGGCTGATTACCAACAGGCAGATCGACAGGTAGAAGAACAAATCGCCTCGTGATTGGGATAATGCGGACGTGAATGCCGCGCCAGCGATTCCGCCACCGGTCAACAACAACTGCAGATTGGAATTGGCCTTTTGACGCCGCAATTCGCTTGACTTGACGGCGCTTCGGCTGGAGGCATTGGCCAATTCCCGCATCGCTGTCATGTTTGCATTTTTTTCTGGTGCCACCCGTTTTGGCAGAAATTCATTCGGTTTCAAACGTTCCGTTACCGGCTGCAAATCTGAATTAACAGGTGCCTCCGTTAATGTCCTGGCTGGTGGAACGGCATGGACGAAGGTCGTCGCAATTGGTTGTTTTGACGGTTCGCCACCCTTCAATCGTTGAAGCAGTGAGTTCATATAGTCCTGAACGTCTGCTCCATCGATATGCTCTGCCAACCTGGAAGCGGCGGGCTTTGTAACGACTGCTTCCGGCAGTGTGACCGCAACTCCGGCGGCAGTTGATTCTTCCAATGCAACGTTCAATTCAGGCAATTGAATTTCCGGATTGAAAGTCGCAGTATCGTCCAGCTCCGGCAAAGTCCGCCGACCGGTAGAGAGGTGCGTCTCAGGTTGCTGTTCGAATTCTGTTGAGTCCGAACCTGCGGAGCTGTATTGAACTTCTTCCGGTTGTTCTGATTCCGATCGGTTTTCGCTCAGCGTCTCAACTGCTTCCGTCGAGGTCAACGCATTTTCCGCATCGCCTGCACCGTCTCTGTTTCGCAGCGATGCGAACAGCTCCTCCAATTTGCGTTGCTGTTGATCAATTGCGTCGTCGGTTGTGGTTGTTTCCGGCAGGATCGATTCCAGTTCCGGACTGGCATCCGGTTGTGGGACTTCGTCCGCACCACAATCAGGTCCTGAATCGACTGCACTCAGTTTCGCCAGCAGGTTGTCGAGTGAAACCGCCCCCCGCGTTCTGACCTCCAACAGTAGGCCAGAAACATCATCATTTGATTGCGTTTTCGGCAGTTCTATGGATTCGCACAATTTGGTGATGTGCTTGTGTGGAACAGTCTCTGTTTCCTCAGGAACAAACTCGGGCGAATGAGCGCAATCCATGTCAGTCGCTTCGTACTGTTCGGCGGTGGCTGATTCGTCAGTTCCGGCGGGCGAAACGTCGGTGGCACTCGTGATGGCGTTGCAGAGCGCGGCAATTTGGCTGCTCAGATCGTCGAAACGTCGATCTACGTTTTCGAAATTCCTTTTCTGCTGAACCAGCTCCGTTTCAAGCCATTCAATTTTGGAAATCACATTCAGGGCAGTTCCAGCCACATGGTGCGACACGTCGCTTTCATTGGATGGTGCATGATTCAGGCTCTTGATCGCGGCTTCGAGTTCCGAATGGCTGCGATGTTCGCTGTCTGAGGTGTAAGGGTCCATCTTTCAAAATCCAAATCAGGTTGTGTCAGATTGCGTTTCGATGTTTGTTCAAGTCAGCAACGACCGGGGGCGTCGTCTGATGATCGTCGCCTGCGAAAAGTCCATATATGCATGTAGCTTGCGGAAATCAAATGGTCAAACATAAACCTTATCGAGAATGAACAGCGGAATGGAGGTTATGAATAATCGGTACATCAGGCATCAGGGGCTGGATCAGGTTGCGTTTTCTCAACAGGAATAAATTCCGGGAATCCAGTCAAAAACATCCAAGTCCCTGACAAAAAAAACTATAGTTCTGTGGCCAATCAGAATCGCCCTGTCCCCCCGCGTTCAGCTGGAATCTGTGGTCCCCGTCCGTTAAAGCAACTGAGAGTCAGGAAACTTGAGAAATTGGAAGTAGCATGAGCCGAAAAAATTCATTGGAAAAAATGCGTGAAGTTCTGGTGCAAAGGCGAAGTGCGCTGCGACAGGCACTGGCTGGCGACGACAGTCTGTTGAAGGAGCTCAGCCAGAATTCCGGTGGCGACGAAATCGACTTTGCCTTGGATTGCGCACACGGAGAAATCAGCTCGCAACTGGCAGAGTTTGAGAGCCGTGAATTGGCCTACATCGAAAACGCGCTCAAGCAGTTCGAGGAAAACAGCTACGGCAAATGTGAAGCCTGTAAAAGCAATATCCCGTTCGCCCGGCTGCAGGCATTGCCTTACGCCACGTTTTGCATCGACTGTAAACTGAAGGCGGAAAAGGCCGGTTTCGAACCGGGTAGTGGAGTCGATTGGTCAGTGATTCTTGAGTCGTCGCCCGACGATCTGCGAATGAACGACTTCAATATTTCGTAATCGTTACAACCCCAACCCACAGCCACGATTCGAGACGCCCCGGGTAAATTTATACTCGATTTTCGGGCACAACTTCGATAGCTTTGGTCTTGCAAGCACACCTGCAACCATCAGCAAAACAATGACAACATGCAAACTCTGCCGGCCCGCAACACGTTTGATTCATCTACTTCCACTGTCGATCATGTGGCTGCTGGGATTCAGTTTCATGACCACGCAGGCAACTGCACAGCTGCAAGTTGAACCGGTAAATTCCGCGCCCGATGTCCGACGCTCGCCGGAATTCCGTAAACGCGAATTGTCAGAACTGGCCGATCAGGCGCAGTTCGTCGAACGGCAATACAGTTTGATCAAGAAGATCGCGCGCGCGGTTGAACCAGTGGTCGCGCATATCGAGGCCCGGAAGTCGTCAACTTCCGGTTTGCGGAACGAGACGGCGGCAGCAGGATCGTTCATCGAAGAAGCCGGATCCGGAGTGGTCATTCAGCACAATCAGCGTTTCTATGTCATTACCAATTATCACGTCATCGAAGACTCGGCTGCCGACGATATTCGCATCGAAGCGGATGGCCAGTGGTTCTCGCCGACCCGAATTGTGCATGACCGTGAGACCGATCTGTCCGTCCTGTTCACCGACCGGGATGATCTTGTCCCGGCCGAAATCGGCAATAGCGACGAAACCGAGATTGGTGATTTCGTGGTCGCCATCGGCAGCCCGTTCGGTTTGAGCCACAGTGTCAGCTATGGGATCATCAGTGCCAAAGGCCGCCGTGACCTGGAACTGGGACCGCAGGGGGTTCAGTTCCAAGACTTCATTCAAACCGATGCTGCGATCAACCCTGGGAACAGTGGCGGTCCGCTGATCGATCTGCGTGGCAGAGTCATCGGAATCAACACGGCGATTGCCAGCAATTCTGGCGGCAGCGATGGCATTGGATTCTCGATTCCCTCAAAAATGGCCATGCGTATCGCCAAGGACCTGATCGATTACGGTCGAGTCGAACGTGGATTTCTCGGCGTCTCGCTAGACGCCCGCTTTACACCGACACGGGCAATTTCGCTTGGACTGGAGCGACCGCACGGGGCACGGGTTTCCGCGATCACACCCGATTCGCCGGCTGCCGAGTCGCCGATCTCGATCGGCGACATCGTACTGGAATTCGATGGCGTGACGATCGTCAATGATTCCCATCTGGTCATGCGGGTCAGTTTGACGAAAGTCGGCCAAAGCGTGCCAGTCAAGGTTTTTCGAGGCGGCAAGATCGAAAACATCCAGGTCACCGTCGGTAGTCGCGACAAATTCGCTGATAACAAATAGAGCTGTCAATCACTCTAGCCGGTGACGTTGCCAGCCACCATGAGCTGATCGATAATCTGTTGCCTGGCGGCAGCCGCCTTGATGTTCACTGCGACTTCCATGTTGTTCTTCCATTCCGGTGCCAGGCGGCGATCGAAAACGGAGGCACCCCGTGTCAACTCTCCTTCAGTTTCGACATCACCTGCCAGTTCCTTGAATTCAAACAGACCGGGCTTAAGTACTGCCAACATCCCGACAGCGTCATTGAGATTGATTCGTTCCCGCCCCAGCTGTTGCCGATAGGACCGAAACGCGAACGGCAGAATTTGACGCAGGAAACAGCCGGTTCGCGTATTTTCACCGGGCAATTCGTCCAACACTTCGAATCCGAAATTTATTTTTTGAGTCACATCCAACGGTATCAGTGTCTTGGGCGTCCGGGACTGCAGCACCTGTTTGGCGCTTTTCGGATCGAAATAAAAATTGAATTCAGCAGCAGGCGTAATGTTCCCGCAAGTGGTGATCGTGCCACCGGTGATAATCAGGCGATGAATCATGTCTGGCAATGCCGGATCGCGACGGAAGGCTCTGGCGATGTTGGTCAACGGACCCAAACAGACAACGGTTACATCGCCCGGATGGTCGCGCACGCAATCGATGATCAGCTTGTCGGCCGGATGCAGGTGCTGCAATTTCGAAACTTCAAAGCCGGCATTTCCCAATCCGTCGGTGCCGTACAAAAAAGCCGTATTGATCGCTGGAGCGTCCTCGGCGGCCTGCGCCATGCCCAACCGCGGGTATCGGTCAGGGTCCAATTCGCCGACAATTGCCTGCAGGTTGTTATTTGCCTGATCTGCCGTGACACACCCTTCGGTCGCTGTCAAGGCCAGAATATCCAGCCGGCTGTCGAACAGCGACATGCACAATGCGACTGCGTCGTCCGTGCCCATATCGCAATCGATTATTACCTTTTTGGACGTGGATTCCATGCTTAAACCCGGTCAACTGGACGGTCGTCGTCACTTTTCGAACCGGATTCTAGGATTTTGGCCATCGTGAAACAAGATAAGAAAAGAAAAACGGGCTGCGCTGGGTAACCAGCGAGGCAATAAATTTTTACAATGCCGAGAGTTTGGTCGACTTTGGATGTATGGAGTTAGGTGTGATTCAGAATGCAATTGAGGCGGTACGGAGCGGCCAGTCACTATCGCCTGGGCAGACAGCCGACGTCATGGCTGTTTTAATCAAGGGGGAAGCGGCGGACAAAGATATCAAGAATTTTTTGACCGCGCTGCACGAAAAAGGGGAATCGGTGCAGGAATTGGTCGGCACAGCTCGGGCGTTGCGATCCCGTATGACCCGGCTACAAACGTCCCGCAACAACATTATAGATACCTGTGGTACGGGTGGATCGGGGGCAAACACGTTTAATGTCAGCACTGCCGCCGCGATCGTGGCCGCAGCGGCCGGTGCGTCGGTTGCGAAACATGGCAACCAGAAATCGACCAGCAGATCAGGTTCCGCCGACGTGTTGAAAGAGCTGGGAGTCAAAATCGATTGCGCCATCCCAATCGTCGAAAAATGCTTGAACCAGATCGGTCTCTGCTTCTGTTACGCGCCCCTGTTCCACCCGACGGTGGCGAATGTGATGAAGGTCAGGAAGAAATTGAAGGTCCCGACGATTTTCAATCTGGTCGGTCCGCTCTGTAATCCTGTCAATGCTCCGTTTCAGATTCTGGGTGCCGGTCGTGGCGAAACCAGAATGCTGTTGGCGGAAGCCCTCGCTGAATTGGGAACTCAGTGGGCGATGGTGGTTCATGGCAGCGATGGCCTGGGCGAGATCACCGTCTCCGGGGCAACCAAAGTTACTGAAGTCCGAAATGGCCATCTGGCAAATCGGGAATTGATGCCATCCGATTTTGGGATCGCGCCATCAGGAATCGAGCTGCTTAAAGTTCAAAACCCGCAACAATCGGCGGACATCATCAATCGGGTCCTTGCCGGTCAACTCGGACCGGCGCGGGACATTGTCAGTATCAACGCGGCCGCTGCGTTATGGATTTCCGGAATTTGCGACGATTTGCGGACTGGTGTCGAACGCTGCCAAATGGCGATCGACAAAGGCCACGCACGAGACACTTTGAACGAATTGGTCGAGGCTACGAATGCTTAACTCGACAGCGCCACTTTCGCCGTGGAATGCCGCGAATACCAGCCAGGGGTGTAAATCGGGCATGTCACGATCGGCATTTTTGCATTACGATCAAATCCAGCGGGAATAACACTTGAATGATGAAACCGCTATTTGAAGAATGAAGTTCTCGAAAAACAAATCAAACGATAAGGCAGCAAAATGACAAAACCAAACCATAAAGTTAAAAAAGCCAACCACGGAAAACGTCCGGCCAACAACAAGGCACGCAAAGCCAAATCCAAAAAGATCAAGACGCCATAGTCTTGACCGGCAATTCCGCTGGCTGACGACAGGCGTCGCGGCGGGAACCCATCGAATCATCGAAACGGCATTAAAATGCCGTTTTTCTGTTGGGAAGCAGCGACATGGGCAGACGGACCCTTCCAAAAATCGACCCCCACGTGGATGTCAGTCGGCACCTCGTTGCGCTGGAGAGTTTATCGGAGCCATTCGATCCCCAATGTCTTTTTCCCAAGCCCCAGCCGCTGGAGCTGGAAATCGGCAGCGGCAAGGGACACTTTCTGCTGGCCCAGTCCAGCCAATGTGGGCAATCCAATTTTCTCGGCAATGAAATCGCCGGGAAATACGCCCGCTTCGTTGCCTATCGATTGGCGCTGCAAGATCGCGCCAACGCACGGATCATTTCCGGCGACGGCTTGCGTTTGTTCAAGACCTATCTGCCCAATGAATGCGCCAACGCGGTCCACATCTATTTTCCGGACCCGTGGTGGAAAGCCCGACACCAACGGCGGCGCGTGATGCAGCCGGAATTCATTGCCGATATCGAACGGGTGCTGAAATCGAGCGGCCTCCTGCATTTTTGGACGGATGTCGAAACCTACTATCACGAATCGTTACAGCTGCTGGCCGACAATTCCAGAATGCGGGGTCCGTTTCCGGTCGAAGAAATGGCAGCCACTCATGACCTGGATTACCGCACCCACTTCGAACGTCGCATGAGAATCAACGGCCACGATGTTTTTCGGGCTCAATTTTCAAAACCATGACGATGCCAGCGCATTCCCGACTGCTTCATTCGCTGGTTGAAGATCACTTTGCAACCGGCTTTGGCTGGCAGCAATGAATTAAAGCTTTCAATTCAAGGCGACAGGCGTTAGGTTTATTCGTGACGGCCATAGATTTCGTGTCATTTGTTGCAACAAGAAAAACACATTGAAGCCTGGACGCATCTTTCAAAGGTCGATTTCAATTGCTTCCACCCGGCCCGCACCCTCCAGGAAAACCGATTGATATGAGCGGATCCGAAATGGATGATGCGACCGTTGATGAGACCTCGGATCAACATTCCGGTCCCGCGCAGCACGGTCACAGCGATCTCCAAGGCCTTCCCAACCGGATCGGTCGATACCGTATCGAGAAGCTGCTGGGCAAGGGCGGATTTGGCCTGGTCTACCTGGCCCGCGATGAACAACTCGACCGCCCGGTCGCTGTCAAAGTCCCACACGCGGAACTTGTATCTCGTCCGGAAGACGCGGAACTGTATTTGGCCGAAGCCCGCACGGTCGCCAGCCTGGAGCATCCCAACATTGTTCCCGTTCATGACGTCGGCAGTGACACCGATTTTCCCTGTTTCGTCGTTTCCAGGTTCGTCGCGGGCTCGGATCTGGCGGCTCATCTAAAACAAACTCGTCTGTCGTATTGGGAGGCTGCCGGGCTGGTGGCGACCGTTGCCGTGGCGTTGCATTACGCGCACAAACGTGGCATCGTTCACCGCGATGTGAAACCGGGAAATATCCTGATTGATCCGGATGGAAAGCCATTCATTGTCGATTT
>JBGSXT010000355.1:0-4245 GCA_041751295.1 Mariniblastus sp. | reverse complement strand
ACGTGTTCACAGTTTTTTCTGGTTGATGCGTAAATGATTCCTGCACCCGGATTGCGGTTGAGGAATTCAATCAATCTCCGGTCGCGGTCGCTGTTGCTGGAAGTCGATTCAACATTCAGCGACAGGTTGTCTCGCGCAAATCCGGAAACGAAAGTCGCGGCTTGGTCAAAGCCCAGGATATTGCAGATATCCTCCTGGACCAGACTGGTGGCCGTCGCCGTCAGGGCGATCGTTTGCGGGTTGCCGATCCGCTGGCGGAACCGTCCCAGCCGCGCGTAGTCCGGACGGAAATCGTGCCCCCATTGACTGATGCAATGCGCTTCATCTACGGCCAACAGACTGATCTTGACGTTTTGTACGGCCCGCATGAACGAACTGCTGCGCAGCCGTTCGGGAGCGATGTAGACGAGTTTGAACTCGCCATTTTGCATCCCGTTGATTCGAATCTTCTGTTCATCAGCCGAAATCGAGCTGTTGATCAGCGTGGCCGGGATATTGATTTTCTGTAACGCATCGACCTGGTCTTTCATCAGTGCGATCAGCGGGCTGACCACGATCGTCAGTCCCTCACGGGCCACCGAAGGCAACTGGTAGCAAAGGCTTTTGCCGCCCCCCGTCGGCATGATGCAAAGTGTATCCGCGCCATTCAAAACGGAAGCAATGACCTCCCGCTGCCCTTTTCGAAATCCGCTCAATCGGAAGATCGACAGGAATTCCTCAGGATTGGAATCGAGGTGGCTCACGTGTACAGGCGAAATCCTGATCAGAGACTTTGGACAAACGAATAGATCTTGCAGGATTATAAATTTGGTATCCATTCACGCCACCGGGGTGACACCGAATGCCGCAAGGTTAAGCCGACAGGGTGTGAGCGGCGAGGCGTTAGCCGCCGTTTTTGCACGGGAAACGTTGCGTGGTGACACCGACGGCTAGCGCCTTGTCGCACACAAAAGCGCTATCCTTGCTGCATTCGGGTGAAACCGAATGCAGCAGGGAACAGGAAAAAAACACGTAGCCGCCCCAGAATCGGGGCGACAACTAGCGGGGGAGGCGTAATGTCGCAATGCCGACAGATTTTTTATTTGTCGCTTTCAACCGCAACAGGTGTAATCATCACGACCGAAATTTCGTCGCCCGATTCGTGACTTTTGCCTGGGATTTCGAAACCCACGAGCATCGATTGGCCAGGGCTGCATTGGAGTGTCGACTGCAGCCATGTTTGGTTGATCGGTTGTGAACGGATTGGATTTCCGTCACCGTCGAGCCCGATGATGGTTCCATTCTGGTCATCGACTTCCGAACTACGTTGAACGTCGACGAAGCTCAACACATCGCCCTGGCTCCACCTTGGAGTGATTGCGATGCGAATTGAGCAGCCAGCTTTGTCGGCCGTATCGACAGAGGGGCGGGTTGAATCGGTGGATTTACTCGGCAGCTGGACCTTGAAGTCGATGCATTCATTGCCTGCGGGGTTTGCAGCCGCAACCTGATTCTCCAGCAGTTCGATCTTCGATTCAGATGCTAATTCGGTCAAAATTCCCTGTACCTGTTCACTTTTACCACGCAACGATTCTGCGATTGCCCAACCGTTGGTCTGAGGTTCGTTTAACCATTCGCGCATGCCAGCGTCGATTACAGACTTGGCGCACCGGTAAACCAGGACCTGATACTCGATTGGGCCGCCATTTTTTTCGCGATTCAAATCGACATCGTCGGCCATTGGGGCGGTCTTCAACGTCGGTTGCGATTCGTCGTTAAGCAGCGGTGCCGGTTCGGATTGAGCCGAAGCCAATCCGGTGGCCAGTGAAAAGATGCTCAGCACGATGCTGGTGGCAAGGCTGGAATGCCATTGTGGACCATTAATCATTTGAATCCCTTCAAAATAATGCTTTGGACTGGCTGCGAGATTTCCCGTTAAACGGCCCATACGGACCAGCGCCGAGAAGTTTACAATCGTCGACATATACATTTGCGGAAATACATCGTCAAGGGAAGTTAAGCGTGGAATGCTCGCAGTCGTACTCTTGGAAATCGCCAATGCCATCAGCGGATCAGCCATCGGCGAATCAGCAAACGCCCTGGATTGGAATCGAAACTGTGAACGATCGGCGACCAGGGAGTCTCAAAAGTTTGAAGGTCATTCTGACCACGCCGGTACTGACAAATTGGTTAGTATCGACACATATCTTCATTCACGGCAGAATATTGGTTTTGCGTGGTCACGTTGTGAATGGTCGCGTGTAGTTTTAAGAACGGCTAAACAGCATCAACCGGTTGGGATCAGTTTCAACGACTTAATTAACGACAGGCTTGGCACTAATGAAAATCCAATTTTACAACTCGCTGACCAACCAGCTGGAGGAATTCAAATCGATTGAAGCGGGCCGTGTTTCGATGTATAGCTGCGGACCCACCGTTTACGATTTCGCCCATATCGGGAATTTCCGTTCGTTTCTGTTTGGAGATGTGCTGCGCCGGTTTCTGGAACTGGCAGGCTACTCGGTCGATCACGTCATGAATATCACTGACGTAGGACATATGACCGATGGCGAAGAGGACAAGATGAAACTGGCCGCGTCCCGGTTCAAACAAAACAAAAAATCCTATCGGGTCGAAGAAGGGGTTGTCGTTGACCCCGACGATCCCTGGCAAATTGCGGAATACTACACGAACGCTTTTCTGGAAGACGCGAAAAAGCTGGGCTACAAAATCGCCTTCGAACCGGATCGAATTCCCAGAGCGACAGACCATATCGATAACATGATCGCGATGATCAACCGCCTGCTGGAGCGGGGACATGCCTACATTTCCGGCGATGGCGTTGTCTACTACAGCGTTGAGACATTTCCCCAGTACGGTCGGCTCAGCGGCAACACGCTGGACAAGCTGCAATCGGGTGCCGGCGGGCGGGTTTCCGATACGGACCAGATGCAAAAAAAACACCCGGCGGACTTCATGCTTTGGAAACCGGACGATCACCATTTGATGAAATGGGATTCGCCTTGGGGCACCGGTTATCCAGGCTGGCATATTGAGTGCAGCGTAATGGCTCGAGCGCTGTTGGGCTCCGATGTCATCGACATTCACACTGGTGGAGAAGACCTGATTTTCCCGCACCACGAATGCGAGATCGCCCAATCCTGCGGTGCCACTGGGAACGATCGCTTCGCCAACTACTGGATTCATGCCAGATTTCTGTTTGTCGAAAACGAAAAGATGTCCAAGTCCAAAGGCAATTTCTTCACAGCTCGGGATGTGTTTGAAGGGCGCGTGATCGAAGGCTCTCATGTCCATCCGGCTGTGTTGCGATACGAGTTGATCAAATCGCACTATCGGGCAAATATGAATTTCACGATCAAAGGACTTAAAGATGCCAATGCCGATGTACTGCGGATGTTCGAGTTTCAGAAGCAGCTGGAAGCGGAAACTGGAGGTCAGGCGGACGAAGTAGGACTCGATCATCCGGTCCTGAAGCAGTTTACGGATGCACTGGCAGATGATTTGAATATTGCCGGTGCATTAAGCGTCGTGCATCCGTGGATTCGATCGAGGCCGGGCGACAGCAATGCCCGCGTGGCACGGGGCGTCTGGCTGAAAATCAATTCCGTGCTCGGATTTGAGGATACTTCCACTACCAACGCGCAGGAAGAAGCGACTCTCGAACAGGCCGAGAAATGGTGCGAAGAAATGAACGCCGCGCGGGGGCAAAAGGATTGGCCCAAGGCGGACGCTTTGCGTCAAAAGATCATTGATGCCGGTTTCAAGGTCAATCAGACCAAAGACGGCGCGACGATCCAGAAACAGCTGGTTTGAAGTTGCTTGCTATCAAATTGGGTTGCCCTTGAATCGGCGGTTCAAACCAGCTATCGTTCCGCGATTTGACAACGTAAATATCCGGTCCAATCCGCTCGATCGAATGGGCATTTTCAAGGAAGAATCATGGCCGTCGCAAACTATCGCATCCAAATTTGTCTGGGCATTTTGGTCCTTCTGGCGTGCGTTTCGTCGACGGGTTGTGTAGGCGCATTGGCACAGCTGTTTTATCTGATCAAAGGGCACGACGTTCCCGCCGATTATGATGGATTCGAAGGCAAACGCGTCGCAGTGGTCGTGGTTACTGAATCGTCGTCCTATGGCCCTGATCCGCTTTCGACGACAGTCGAAAAATATATCACGTTCAAGCTGGCCACAAAAGTTGAAAAAATCGAAGTGGTTCCCGCTACTGAAATAAAGCACTGGATCGAC
>JBGSXT010000354.1:0-2496 GCA_041751295.1 Mariniblastus sp. | reverse complement strand
GTGCAACGCGGCATGTTGATAATTGGACTCAATCCGGATGGCCAAACGTTTACTGATCCGGAATTGATCAGCAAAATCCAACGCATTAACGAACGCGGCTCGATTCTGGTGGACCGTACGTCCAGGCCGAAATTTCTGGGGCCGGAAAACAGAATTCCATTCGGCGAACAGCATCTTGGTTTGATCATCGAACTCAACGGCGTCGCTTGCCGGATCGCCGGCCTGTTTGGCATTGGAACCGGGCTGGCCGCTGACGGCGCTTGCATCGTGCATGAGGATCAGTTTCGCGAGATCATTCCCGGCTATTCCGCCAATGAAACTGCCTTGGGATTGATTCAACTGGCGCCGGGAACGAACATTGAAGACGCCAAACATCGGATCCAGGATTCTCTGCCCTGCACGATCACGGACAATGGCCCGCAACCAACGGTGGATATCCTGACCCGCCGGGAAGTCGAAAATCGTGAAATGGACTACTGGTTACGGGGAACTCCGGTCGGCTTCATTTTTTTTACCGGAGCGGTCGTGGCATTCTGTGTCGGGGCGATCATTGTTTACATCGTGCTATCGTCGGATATCACTAAACAGATTGGCGAATACGCGACTCTGAAAGCGATGGGTTACAAAAATCGCTATTTGTCCCAAACCGTTTTGGAACAGGCGTTTATTTTGGCCGTGACCAGTTACGTGTTTGCCTATGCAATATCGTTAGTATTGTATAAAGTCGTAGGTGAAGCGGCCAGGTTGCCGATTGAGATGAACCTTACCCGACAATTCGTCGTCTTTGCATCTTCGTTGATGATGTGTTTTCTATCCGCCATGATTGCGATGCAGAAATTGCGACAGGCTGATCCGGCTGATCTGTTTTAGGTCTTGCTCGTGTACTTGATTCAAGCGGCAAAGCTGGCCTGGGCGAACACGTCGAACGATTGGCGACGGCTGCTGGTGCGCTGCAGTGGCATCACATTTGCCGTCGTACTGATGTTCATGCAGACTGGGTTTCGCAACGCGCTGTTCGACAGCAATGTCCGAATTGCGGAACGGACCAATGCGGACTTCATCATCCGGACCAAAACAAGATTCATGTTGTCGTCTGGCCAATTGATGCCGGCGGACAGGATTACTGCCGCACGTAACGTGGCTGGCGTGTTGGACGTGCAACCGATTTATATCGAAACCATCGTGTCCTATCTGCGCAGGATCGGTCAGCCAGCCCGGCGATTGCGGATCATCGCTTTCGATCCCATGCGACCGGTGTTTGAGAACATGGGCATTCGACGGTTTGCCGACGCACTGGATGGGCCTCTGACCGCCATCGCTGACCGGAAGAGCAAACCGATGTTTGGCTTTGATGATGAGGTCTGCCAGAACGATGGTACGACGTACGGCGAACTGGCAGGCCGGAAAATCAAAATGGTCGGCTGTTTCAAATTGGGAATCGATTTTTCCAATGATGGCAATGTCATCATGAAACCAGTCAACTTTGCCCGTTATTTTCCCCATCGGGGCAGTGGTCGACCACTGAACGCAGTTGATTACGGATTGATTCGCGCGCTGCCCAATGTCGATCACGACCGATTGTTGGCCGATTTGCGGCGGGAATTGGGGCCGCACGTATTGGTGGATACCAAAGCCGGGTTTCTACAATCGGAGAGAAATTTTTGGGGCAAGAGTACACCGATCGGTCTGATTTTCATGGTCGGAACCATCATTGGATTTGTCGTCGGACTGATTATCTGTTATCAGGTTCTGGCCACTGACATCGGCGACCACATGAGTGAGTTCGCGACGATCAAGGCCATGGGCTATCCTTCCCTGTTTTTCGCTGCGGTCGTGGTCATTCAGGCCGTGTTTCTGTCGCTGATTTCATTTCTGCCAGGGATGTTGATTTCGCTAACCGTGTTTGCTTTCGTCAACAGTTACTCCGGACTGATCATGTACTTGAATTTCGAACGGGCTTCACTGGTGTTACTATTGACCATTGGCATGTGCGTGTTGTCCGGAATCATTGCCTTGCGAAAGCTGCTATTGTCCGATCCAGCCAGCCTGTTTTGAAGTACTATGGGATTGCCATCATGATCAAAGAAACCATCGAAACACCGGTTGTCGAAGTCAACGGATTGAACCATTTTTTCGGCAGCGGCGAGGCGAAAACGCAGGCCCTGTTCGACAACAATCTGAAAATTGGTCGCGGCGAGATCGTCATTATGACGGGCCCTTCCGGATCCGGAAAAACAACGCTGCTCACATTGGTGGGAACGCTGCGCACGGTTCAGAGTGGCAGCCTGAAAATTCTGGGTCAGGAACTCAACGGCATGTCGGCCCACGGCCTGACCCGTATCCGTAAGAATATCGGTTTCATTTTTCAGGCCCACAATCTGTTCGGCTCGCTGACCGCGTACCAAAACGTCCGGATGGCGACCGAATTGGTCGGCATGGGCTCCCGGACGGTGAAGCCGAAGATCGAAGCGATGTTAACCCGGCTGGGTCTGGAAG
>JBGSXT010000353.1:0-8889 GCA_041751295.1 Mariniblastus sp. | reverse complement strand
GTGACCAAAGAACCTGGCGACTCACAGCGCGTCAGGCCGTTGTGCAACGAAATGAATTCATGCCAAGGCATTCTGCCGCTCAACGGACGCATTTACGTGACTGGCCAAGGGCCTTCCGGATTGGGTCTGTATCGTTTGGCGGATGGCAACCGGGATGGAATGTTTGAAGTTGACAAAATGTTGGTTCCATTTACTGGCAAGTTGAGTGAGCACGGTCCGCACGGCATCGAACTGGGTCCGGACGGAATGATTTACGTCGTGATTGGAAACTACAGCAAGAGTCAAACGGTGGCTGCCAAAACCAGTCCCTACTTGCATACTTACGAAGGGGATTTGGTGCCCCGACTGGAAGACCCGGGTGGACACGCCGTCGGGATCAAGGCTCCTGGCGGGACCGTCATTCGCACGACACTTGATGGTGATTTTGTCGAAACCGTCAGTGGCGGGTTGCGCAACGTCTACGACCTGGCCTTCGACCAATACGGCGAGCTGTTCCTGCACGACAGCGATATGGAAACCAATATCGGAATGGCCTGGTACCAGCCGACGCGAATCTATCATGTGCCTCATGGTGCCGAATTGGGTTGGAGAAGCGGTTGGGCCAATTTTCCGAATTACTTTGCTGATGTGACCCCACCGATCACGGAAACGGGCCGCGGTTCACCCTCTGGGGCAGTCGCCTATCAGCATTTTCATTTTCCCGCCCGCTTCCACAACTCACTGTTTTTTGCCGATTGGTCAGAAGGCAGAATCCTGCACGTCCGCCCGCAACAAAAAGGTGCCGGGTATGAAGCGGAGGTCGACGTGTTCGTATCCGGTCGACCGATGAATGTCACCGATTTGGATGTCGGCGTGGACGGGACACTGTTCTTTTGTACCGGCGGGCGGGGAACCAGCGGTGGCGTATATCGAATCACTTGGACCGGCAACGTGCCGGCCGAGTTGTATACTTACAATAACGATTTCGAACGAGTCATCCGGATGCCCCAGCCGCGATCCGCCTGGGGTCGCCAGGCGACCGCATTGTTGAAAACGGATTTGGCGGCCGATTGGGAATCCACTCTTAACGGAATTGCATCCGATTCTCGCAACGACATCGATTATCGTTTGCGCGCCGTCGAATTGCTGTTCCTGTACGGACCGTTTCCCAGCGACGAATTGGTCGCCACATTGGCGCGCGACGAAGATCACCGGATGCGGGCTCGCATCGCCAGTTTGTGCGGTGCGAAAGTTCAAAAGCCACTGAACGATCTGCTGTCGACGCTGATTTCGGACGGAAACACACTGGTTCGCCGCAAGGCGGCCGAATCCTGCCTGCGCGTGGACATGATCCCGCCCGTCGCCCGGATACTGGCCCTGTTCGGTTCGAATGACAAAACGGAAGCGGCCGTCGCGCGGCGCTTGTTGGAACGCGCCCCGGCCAAATCGTTCCGCGATTCCGTACTGCAATCGGATGAGGCTACCGTTTTTATTAACGGATCGATCGCCCTGCTGACTGCCTACCCGAGCCTGGAAAATTCCTATCAGGTACTTGCCCGGATCACCCACTTCATGGATGGCTTCATGACCGACAACCAGTTTGCCGACATTCTGCGTGTCGCCCAATTGGCACTTGTCCTCGGCACCGTTGATCCAGCAGAAATTCCCGGTTTCGGCGATCGCATCGTGAACGAATTTCCGGCGGGCAGTGGCATTGTCAACAAACAGTTGGCGATGATCATGGCCTTCCTGAAAAAAGGAAATGTTGACGATCGCCTGGAAAACTATTTCCAGACCAGCGACAACAGCGACGCTGACAAACTGTTCGTCGCGATGCAATTGCAGACGATCGGATCACAGCTTAGCGACACCTGTCGATTTGCCGTGATCGACTATCTGGAACAGGCTATCCAGCTGCGCGAAGGGAGTACCTATCGAACGTACATTGGAAATGCCATCCGGGATCTGGCCGGGAATTTTACTCAGCCCGAACAGATTGACGCAGTGATGAAAAACGGTGCGCGTTGGCCAAACGCAATGTTGCAATCGTTTTTCAGTCTGCAGGGTCGATTGTCCCCGCAGCAGGTCGAGTGGGTGATCGCCGCCGATCGTGATATGCCCGACGGCAGCGACGTCATGACCCGTCGTATCCGGATGGGTTGTATCGCCGTTTTGGCGGAAAGTCACGAAGCATCGGCGCACGAGTACCTGCGCGAAATCTGGAAATCGCGGCCGAACTATCGAAACGAAATCTCGTTGGGACTGGCCCAGATACCTGCCGATGCGAACTGGCCCTATCTGATCACCAGTATTCCCATCCTTGACGACACGATCGGAATGGAAGTGGTCAATGCGCTGCTGGAAGTCAATCGCCGTCCGAAGCAGGCCAAACAGTACCGCGAACTGATTGAATTGGGATACAGGTTGCGCGATCAAGGAGCGTTTGCCGTGTCCAGCGTGATGCAGCACTGGACGAATGCCGAAACCGATGCTTCGCAGGCTCCGACCGGTTCGTGGCGCGAGGCGTTGGACCATTGGACGCAATGGTATGGAAGCCACTGGCCGGACGAACTGCCAGTCAATGTCGAATCCCTTCCCACAGTCGGGAATTACACAGCGGAACAGGTACTGGCCCATCTGGAGGAATTCCAGCATCAGGGGATCGCGGGCACAGGTCGATTTGTATTTCAAAAGGCCAACTGCCATGCCTGTCACCGGCTGGGCAATGATGGAGCCACCTTCGGCCCGGACCTGACCAATTTGTCGAGCCGATTTTCGCGACGTGAAATTCTCGAATCGCTTATTCATCCGTCCCATGTTGTTTCAGATCAATACCGCTCAAAGAAAATTCTGACGGTGGATGGGGATCAGCTGTTTGGAATGTTGACACGCGATTCCAGTGGCGCTTTCCTGCTGCTTGATACGGAAGGCCGGTCAACCAGAATCACGGAAGACGAAATCGAAGAGATGAACGATTCGGACCAGTCGTCCATGCCTGAGAAATTACTGGATGTACTCTCGTTGGAGGAAATTCTGCACCTGTTCGCCTATTTGTATGAAACGCGAGACCCAACGGCCCAGGCCCAGGACTCGTTCGAGCCAGCGGCGGTACGGTAGCGATTCCTTCGATTCCAGTTGATGCAGGATGTGTACGCGCCCCTTTTGAAACAGGAAATGCGCTACTTTGACTCGGTGGTGTGTTGTAGGTCCTTTCTGCCGGAAGGGACTTGCCCCGTTTCCGTCTAAATTTTCGTTTCAAAAAAGTTGATGGTCTCCAGGCATTCCTCTTAAGTTCCGCTCGGCAAGCGGAACGTACTTCATTCGGCTGAACAAATACGAACTGGGTTTCTTGCGCCCGCTGGTTTGTTGCCGAATCAGGCTTTGACCCCGGAAGCGGATCGTTTTGCAACCGATCCGACAACGGTATATCTGATCGCGAAGTATGCAGAAAAGAACAACAGGCTGAAACACAGATCGCCCGCGATCGTGTTTCTGAAAAACGGAATCCCGGCAGCGTAAGATCGAAGCAGTCCGTCCAGACCCGCTGGATACCGGCCGATCAGCCAGACAGTCGCGTTGGTCAACAGAAAAAAGACCGTTGACGCCACCAGCGAAGTTCCTGCGATTCCAAAAAAACGCGCAACATTTGATGATCGGGACAAGAAAGTCTGCATTCCCATTCCAGCCAAACAGGCAATCAATATGCTGGCGTAGACACTGACCATCAACTGCCATTCATAAAACCCGATCAGGGCATCGGAAACGAGCAGCATCACCGTAACTGCAACCAGGACCTGCCATCTGCCCGAAAACAGAAACCCGCAGACCAGCGCGAGGGCTCCGATCGGTTTGAAATTTGGCCAGTCCATTAACAAGAATCGGCTGGCAATGCCGATTCCGACCAACGCGCCCAATATCAGCAGCCGGGTCTTCCAGTTCAGATTGCCAAGCGGGTAATTGGCGGGCACAGATCGATTTGGATGATTCATGATGGATTTCAGTCTCGGTAATTTCGTCCGCAACCAGGGATACATTAGCTTCCACCTTCAATCCGATATTCGCGCCGGTTCAAACACGGGTCGGACACAGGAATCGGTTCGGCAAGACTTCGCCTGGTGGACGGTTTCTGTCATCATCTTAAACCATTACGCTTAAACTTCCACAGCTCCTTTCCGGCAGGATTCCGATGACTTCCACGACCAGCAAATCCGTAACCGTAACTGAAATCAAAGCGGGAATTGCTTTGGTTACGATCGATATGCCGGGCAGTTCGGCGAATGTTCTGACCACCGAGCTGTTTGCCGAACTGGATGAGACGTTGGCCAAATTGCAACAGCAGCCGGTCTGGGACGGCCTGATCATATGGTCGGCAAAACCGGGTATCTTCGTCGCCGGTGCAGATTTGAAGCAAATCGTGTCAACACTCGACTGGCCAGACGAACGGATCATCGGGTTCTGTGAGCAAGGGCGGGCGGTCATGGCGCGGTTGAGCCAGATGCCGTTTGTCACGGTGGCGGCGATTCATGGCGCGTGCGTCGGCGGCGGATTGGAATTGGCGCTGTGGTGCGATCGACGAATCGCGTCCGCTGATCGCAAAACGAATCTGGGGCTGCCGGAAGTCAAGCTGGGGCTTGTTCCCGGTTGGGCAGGCACCGTCCGGTTGCCGCGCATCGCATCGCTTGAAGTCGCGATCGATCTGGTGACGTCCGGTCGACAGATCGATGCGCAACAGGCGATGGAATTCGGCTTTATCGATGGCGTCACATCGAGGGATGGATTGCTGGACGCCGCCGTTGCCGCCATCGAAAACGAACGCGAGCATCAGCACTACCGCCATGAGCGTCACGCCATTTTATCAGCGGTTAATCAATCGTGCGATCTTGAATCTCTCCGTGAAAAATATGCTGCCAAAATCGTTGCCAACCAGGCGGTGTTTCCCTTCGCTCCGGAAATTGCCCTACAACACCTGCTTTCCTCTGCTGCGTTGCCGCATGATCAGGCCTGTCACAATGAATCGCTGGCGATGGCAGTAGTCTACGGCAGCGAACCAAGCTACGGACTGCTGAATCATTTTTTTCTGGGGGAACACAATCGCAAACATCCCGGTTTTGTCGATACGACGCTGGCTGCAACTCCGATCTCCAGAATCGGAATCGTCGGAGCCGGATTGATGGGAACCAATATTGCCGAAATATGTTTACGGCAGCAATGTGATGTGGTGCTGTTCGACGCATCTGCCGAGGCATTGCGGAAAGCCTCGGAGACTTTGGCTGAAGTTGCCGACAACGCACGATCGCGCTTTCAGGCAGCCGGAGACTATTCCGATTTTGGCGACTGCGATCTGGTCCTCGAATCGGTGGTGGAAGTGGAAGAAATCAAGAAATCGGTTCTGCAGAAAATCGAATCGGTCGTTTCCGAACAGGCCATCATCGCGACTGGCACCTCGGCAATCCCGGTCGCCAGATTGTCTGCCGCACTGCGACTGAAAGATCGTTTGTGTGGAATCCATTTTTGCCATCCTCAGCTGATGGAACTGGTGGAGCTGATCAAAGGTGAGTGCTCATCGCCGCAAACGATGGCCTCCGTCACCGCCTGGATCCGAAAAATCCGCAAAATGCCGGTCGTGGTCAAGGACCACGCCGGGTTTGTGGTCAATCGACTGCTGGCCGCCATGCTGGACCAGAGCGTCCGGCTGTACGGCTGGGGTTACGGCATTGCGCAAATCGACGACGCGATGCGACTATTCGGTTTTCGTGGAGGTCCTTTCGAAATCGTAGATATCATCGGCGTCGAAGTGTGTATGCACGCCGGACGGGAAATGTACGATGCGTCCGTTAAAAGCGTGACGATGACACCGATCCTGCCTCGCATGGTCAAGAACGACTGGTTGGGTAGAAAAACGGGCCAAGGATTCTATCGCTACGGCAGCCTGGAAGGAGATCGCATCGAGTATCCAGCAATCGATCAATTGTTGGCATCCTACGTCGATCGCAACCAACGACCGGAATTCAATTCGAAGCAGATGGTTGAATCAATCTGTGCGGTGATTGTCCTGGAAGCGACGGCGATTCTGGACCAACAGATTATTGCTGATCCCAAAGATATTGACTTGTGCATCATCAACGGATTCTCGTTTCCAGCTCACGTCGGCGGGATTCTGTTCTGGGCCGATCGTTTTGGCATTGACCGCGTCAACGCCATCCTGAATCAGCTCGGTCGTTACGATGCCAAGCTGCTGCCGGGCAAGCGGCTGCTGCAAATGGAAGCCGATCGCGGCAAATTCTACGGCTGAGGAGAAAAATATTTCTTCTTGGTTTTCTGGTAGCGGATTTCGATCAGGATCATGATCGCGACCAGAATCACAATCCCACTGATTTTGATCCAGACGTTTTGAGGATCAATGTATCGGTTGATCTGTTTGGCAAACGCCCACATCAACCCGTTTCCAATCAGGCTGCCCAGCAGAACACCACTGACTGTCATCCAACGACTCATTCCCAACAGGCGACCGAATATGGAGCCTCCGACACTGCCGGTTGATGAGGTCGGAAACACAACGAACAAAACCAATCCGACATACGCCATCCTTCTGATCCATGGATGGGCATTGAGCAACTGTTTGCCATCCCAGACCAACATTGCAATTTTTTCACCGATATAAGGCAGGCGAAACAGAAAACCCATGTGAAAGGCTACGAACAGGGCGACCATGAAATCCATGTAGGTCACCAGGGCGAACAGCTCGAATGGCTGCAGCGAGACTTCGTACGTTTCGAGCGTCGCACCCTCCATGCCAAACAGAATTACGAAACGGCCCAACACCACCGTCGTCAGAAAGGCGTGGTAAATCAGCTTCTCAGGATAGCCCCACCCAGCAGTCAAACCGAAATAGATCAGTAATGCTATCGTGATCAGAAACGGTCCAACCAGAGTCGCCAGCCAAATGATCGGGTACCGCGTACGAAAAGACGCTTCAAATTCATTGAACGAAGACAACAGCTGCTGCCGCAAGGCTTCCGGATTTTCCGAATGAGTTGCGAGCTGGTCCATGAAGAGGGCCTGATTCCAATCGATTTCGTTAACAATTGAAAACGCAAGTGGCTCAGGAGCAAGCTTACTTTTCAATACGGTGTGGGCTAAATTGTCGGATGACGAGATAAACCACGATTATTTCAGCCTGCCTGCGGTTTGAAAATACCTATCGCGTCCGATTAAGGATTACCAATAAATTCGACCAATCAATGGTTCGGCCTGCTGTCGATAGCCAGCAGACGGCAAATTAAATGAGATTTCTGATTACCAACGATGATGGAGCTGATGCTGCGGGCATCGCTTTATTGGCGAGTGTAGCGTCGGAACTTGGCGAAATCGTGATGGTCGCGCCTGCCGAGCAGCAGTCCGGGATCAGCCATCGAGTCACTTTTGACACGCCGCTGCAAGTGTCACAAACTGAATCCGGAACGTTTCGCGTTCAGGGCACGCCAGCGGATTGTGTTCGATTTGCGATTTCGCAGATTGGTGGGCATTTTGATTGGGTTCTGTCCGGCGTCAACGACGGCGCGAATTTGGGGGTCGATGTCTATTATTCTGGAACGGTTGCTGCTGCTCGCGAAGCAACTTTTTTTGGTATTCCGGCCGTTGCACTGTCGCAGTACCGGAAAAACCAGTTTGTCCCATTCGACTGGCAATCGGCTGGAAACTTCGTGACCGTGCGACGGATTTTGACAGGCATTTTTGAACGGGCAAGCGATCCCCAGACCTTGGTCAACGTCAATCTGCCTGATTGCGTCGCCGCTCAAAACCAGTACGACATTGAGATCGTTGACTGCGATGTCGATATGAGTCCATTACCGCCGGAATACCGCGAGTCGCACGCAGGCCTGTTGACGTCAGCCAACTATGCCCAACGCCCGCGAGTCGCACTCTGCGACATCGATACCTGCTTTTCTGGCAAAGTTTCCGTCAGTTATTTGCGCTGACTCCAGAATCGCTCTGCCCAATTCCGGTCGGGCTCTGGAAACGCATCAGCCCCGATCCGCCTGTCCGGGAATTTGATAAGCCGGGCCAACTTTGCGGGCTGTCGCTGGTATTGGCTTCCAATGCATGATTGTCATTGCCGTTTGACCCATCTCCAATGAAATCGCCCCCTTGGCCAAATCCCGATGGCGCATCAAGAATCGGCGTCGCTTCTCCGTAATTCTCCAGACGGTGCAGATAGGGGCCCGCTCCTTGCGGAACAATTCCGATTCGCAACGCCGTGTTGTGATGCGACCACGGATTGTAGTAACCGACGCATGGTCCGGGCGTGCGCCAATGATAACCCGCTGATTGACCTCCCCCCAGAGTTCGGAATCCATGGTTCAAGCACAGCGAACCGCGTTGCCCGAATGTTTCAGCGGAAAAACTGATTGTTGCCGCTGCAACCATTACGCCACAAACGAGAGTTTTAATCGACATGTTTATCCCACTCATTGGTAATTCAGATAATCCGTTTATTGCGTTATCGCCCGACAAACGATACACGCTTCACCGAAAATGGACTCAATGACTGAGCTAAGTGGCGATGCAGGCCGAATGTACGAGGAATGACTTCCGGTGCGAATGTACGTTCCTGTTCAATCAGGCAAACTTTGAGCATCGCCTGAAGTGGATCATGAACAGAAGTTTCCGTTTGCTAGCATCTCATTCGACTGGCAGCAAGGATTGATAACTGGTTTTGCCTTCAATTTCGTAGGTCCGATCGTCGTCTGAAAAGAAATTACCGTCGGGTCCCGCGCTGCGCAATACCGCCCGGTCGATCTCAACCTCGTACCGCAGCGATTCACCCCACGGATCGACATGTTTGATCGCCAATGAATTGCCGTCCAGATCCATTGGCAACAGGCCTTCATGATCATCGCGGAATTCTTC
>JBGSXT010000352.1:0-2457 GCA_041751295.1 Mariniblastus sp. | reverse complement strand
GCGAGGCCCAGCCGTCTGCAGCGGACGTCGGCAGAACCGTTGAGTATAGCTTCGATTATCGGCGAGCCGCTGATCCGTTTGGTCCGGGAGGCGCGAGTGGCATTACGCAGACTTTTGCCTTCATCCGCGTGATCGACCAGTTCAACAATTTTGCATTGATTGATCAGTTCGATTTTGAGACCACCGCTGCCACGGAAGCATTCCAACAGGGCAGCTTGATGATTGAGATCATTCCAGCCTATCAGGGCCGGATTTTCCAATACGGTTTTCGCAGCTTCGCAACCAACTTTGAACCCAGCGGTATCTATTACGACAATATCCAGTTTGGTGATCCCGTGAAGTTTGTGCTGGGCGATGTCAACGGAGACGGAGTCGTCAACCTGTCCGATGTCGCACCTTTCGTCAATCTGCTGTCGACTGGCGGGTTTTTGCCGGCCGCCGACATCAACATGGACGGTGCAGTCAACCTGTCGGACGTCTCGCCATTCGTACAATTGCTGAGTGGTGGATAGTCAATCAGCCCATCAATCAAGAAAAGTATCCGTTTAGGGTTTGGCATTGTAGAACAATTGTCCTCAATTGTTTGGCGTCGAAGTCCAGTCCAGCAAATGCGCGTGCTGAACAATTGGGGACAATTGTTCTACAATGTTTGCAATTTTTGATTTTTCCTGTGAACGGATACCAAAAAAATGCAGCCGCAGCGATGCGGTTTTTTTTACAGGTGACCCAAGCTTTCGTCGTTTAACGATTGGCCGAACATAAAGCTGCAATTAAGCACTGCACCTTAAGCACTGCACCTGTACCTGACTCTTTGTCTTCATCACTGGGCGTCGGCCGAAGCTGCCAGACAGGACTCGCTCAGGCAGGTGGGTCGGCTGGAGGTCGGAAAGACAACCGCGTTGACCAGCGTCACGACCAGCAGGCCGAGCAGAAATACGAGGAACGTCAGTTTTTGATTTTTCATTTGACTTAGGCGCAGCAACAAACCGCGTACTTTTCTCAGCTGACGAACTTGATTATTTGGTGGCGTCCGAACTGGACGAGGCCGGTTTACCGCTTCATCAGCCGCCACCCGCCTGTTGATCACATCCGATCAAAGGCAGACTGAGTAACACCAATAACAATGCGATGTATGTTTTCATGAATTGATTATCGTGGCAAGAACCGGCATTTTCAACCTTGGCTGTCGATCATTTGCCATTATTTCAGAGGAATATCGCAATTTTGCCGACTTTCTTTGATAAACGACTATTGATTTCTCTAGTCGGATCAGTGCGCCTGTTGAAACGGCCGACAATCGGCTGGCCCGATAAAATCAGTGAGTATGGAAATGTCTAATGGGTTCCAGCGGTACGATGCGATCCTTGATGTGGTTTCGACGCGATTTACGGGTTTCCGACAACACTGCGCTGTTCCAAGCAACCAAGGAATCGAGATCGGGTGTCCTTGGGTTGTTTGTGATTACGCCGGGACAATGGAAGCGACATGACGAGGCTAATTGCAAAGTCAAGTTTTGGCTGGACAATCTGGCGGCTCTGTCCGCCGAACTGGCCAAACTTCGAATTCCGCTGCGCGTTGAAACTGCCGATCTGTTTGACGATGTGCCTGAGCTGATCGTCTGGTTTGCGAAGAAGCACAAATGCTCGGCTGTGTATCTAAACCGCGAGTATGAAGTCAACGAACTGAGCAGGGATCAGAATGTCGTCGCCGCTTGTGCGCAATCCGAGATCACAGTTCACCAATTTCACGACCGGGTCATCGCTCCGCCGGATGGGATTGCCACTCGGGAGGGGAAGTTTTATTCGGTGTTTACGCCGTATCGACGGGTTTGGGAAACGAAGGCACTGGACAGACTTGAAATGTTTCCCAGACCTGCCAAACAGCCTCCTTTGGAAATCGTTCCATCGGAAATACCAAAAAAGATTGATGGATTTGAATTTTCTGATTTCCGCGACGACCTGTGGCCAGCTGGCGAAAAAGAGGGTCTGCAACGCCTGAGCAAATTCATCAGCCGAATTGCCAGCTACGGCGATGCCAGAAATATTCCCTCAATCGTGGGAACCAGTCTGCTTTCGCCGTATCTCGCCGCCGGTGTTCTTTCGCCGCGTCAATGCCTGGCCGCAGCCGTTACGGCCAATCGTGGAAAAGTTGTGAGCGATACAGGTCCGGCGGTCTGGATTTCAGAACTTGCCTGGCGGGACTTTTATACGCATGTGATGGTCGCCTGTCCGCGCGTTTGCAGGCATCAACCCTTCAAGTTGAAAACCCGCAAGCTCAATTGGCGGACCAGCGAAACGGATTTTGAAGCGTGGAAACAGGGGCGGACCGGATATCCCCTCGTTGATGCTGGAATGCGGCAGCTGAACCGGACGGGGTGGATGCACAACCGTTTGCGAATGGTCACAGCGATGTTTCTGACCAAACTGCTGTTGATTGATTGGCGTTGGGGTGAACGCT
>JBGSXT010000351.1:0-3452 GCA_041751295.1 Mariniblastus sp. | reverse complement strand
CGCGCCCTTTTGCCCACGGACGACTCGCAACCATCCAGCCGCAGGCATAATATTCACCACTGGTATCAGGATTTTCCTTTTCGTTCGTGGATGGTCCGGCATGAAGTTGCTGCAGCGTTTCGGTCGATACGATCGGCTTCTCACTGCAACCGGCATGTTCGAACGCGAATTTGAACCAGTCGGACATGTTTAGATGAACCGTTCCAGCCGGCCCGAGGGCAGGTGGGTTATCAAATCGATCCGGCATTGCACCTTTCGCGAAGGCAAGATGTCCCCATGGCTGCTCGTCGGTTCCATTGGTCCCGGGCGGCCCGAAATCTGCCGAATGCATCCCGAGCACATCAAAAATCTCGCGTTTCATCAATTCCTCCCACGATTCGCCTTCGACATGCGAGGCCATCAGTCCCGCAATCACGTATCCAAGATTCGAGTATTCGAAACTGTTGTCAGGCTGCTTTTGCGGTTTCATGTTCAACGCATCGATCACGATCAACTCGCGGCATACGGTAATTTTCCTGTCGGCATGATTATGCCATGCCGCTTCCCGCGGTACGCCGCCGCGATGCGTCAACAATTGACGCAGAGTCACGTCGTGGTAATCCGCGTGGATGCGATCCGCAAGGTGCGGCAACCCTTCCCTGATTGTCGTTTCAAACGTCAGCTTCTGACGGTCGATCAGCCGACCGATCATGGTGGCTGTCATCGCTTTCGTACAGGATCCAATATGGACCAGATCACCCGTTCTGATTGGTTCTTCAGATTTCCATTTGCGAACACCGGCAGCGCCGATTCGTAACGGTTTCCCGTATTGCTGCATCGCTGCCACCAGCCCGGGAACGACACCGGCCACGACTTTCAATTTGCCATCCTTGTCACCCGTTGTGTCGCCGTTGGCAGCCCCATTCACTGGAACCAAAAAGTCCGGAGGTTGCGTGACCAGTTTCAACAGCAGGCCTTCAATTTCCGGGTCATTTTCCGGAAGCCGTGTGTTCGCATTTGCATTGGCGGACTGCTGCAGCCCGCTGTCGGACTGGACTGATAGTATTAGTAGAAATGCTATTGCGGCAAACATGATGTGTAACCGATCAAATGTGTTAGTCAAAAAACCCTTGTCGGATTCGAAGCCGCTAATAGTACCAATTTCGTGAACAAAAGTTGCAAACTTGCCGTGGATTCTGTTTAGGTATCCGAAACAAATCAATGATGGGCATTTTGTTTACTGGCCTGTCAGGGTAAAAAACAGGGAACAGGCCGCGGAACCATTATTC
The DNA here is from genome assembly GCA_041751295.1 of Mariniblastus sp. Lineage (GTDB taxonomy): Bacteria > Planctomycetota > Planctomycetia > Pirellulales > Pirellulaceae > Mariniblastus. Next base: position 2,184 of record JBGSXT010000351.1, on the reverse strand, counting down.
ACTTGGGAGTAGACGATGCGATACTTGACAACCTGCATTTTAATAATCGCAACATTGAATGGGGTCATTGGATCACAACCCTTGTGCGGAAACGAAGAAAGTGAAGCGGCCAAATACTGGAACAACTTTCGTGGGCCCACCGGAAACGGCGTCTCCCTGACTGCGAAACCTCCCACGAAATGGTCTGCGTCGGAGAACGTTGAGTGGAAAACTGAAATTCCCGGTCGCGGTTCATCGTCTCCGATCGTCTGGGAGGACAAAGTATTCCTGACCACGGCAGTCAAAACCGGTACCAATGATCAGAATAGCGAGCGGCAACAACCACTGAATCGTGGTCAGATAATGCAAAAATTTGACGCCGATGGCGATGGCCAACTCAATAACGATGAACGGTCAAAGGCATCCGGGTTCATCAGGGCAGAGCGCCAAAAAACCCTTGCGGTTCACCAGTTTTCGTTACTCTGCATCGACAGAAATTCCGGCAAAGTATTGTGGAACAAAGTGGCTGCCGAAAGAAAACCTCGCGACGGTCATCACGAGGATCATGGTTATGCTTCGGCGTCGCCGGTAACCGATGGGGAGCAAGTTTATGCATCGTTCGGCAGCAACGGCATATTTTGTTTTGACTTTTCGGGTAACAAAGTCTGGGAACGAACCGATCCGGGCGAAATGCAGACTCGGGGCGGTTTTGGAGAAGGAAGTTCCCTCGCGCTGTCTGACGACGCTGTAATTCTGCCGTGGGACCACGAAGGCCAATCGCGCATCGAATCCATCGACAAGAAAACCGGGCAAACCAACTGGTCGGTAAATCGGGACGAGCCGTCCACCTGGTCTACGCCGCACGTCGTCTCAATCGACGGCCGTTGGCAGATCATTATGCCGGGCGAGAATTATTCGCGGGGCTATGATCTGAAAACCGGAGACGAAATCTGGCGATCGTCCGGACTGTCATCCCGGCCGGTGGCCAGCCCTGTTGTTAAAGACCACGTCGGCTACTTTGCCAGTTCGCGGCAGGGAGCAGCAATGCGGGCCATCCGACTGGACAAACAGGGAGACATTTCGAATGATCCAGTCTGGAAGATACAATTACGCACTCCTGATTGTCCATCGTTACTGCTGTCCGACAACCGACTGTACTACGTTGCTGACAACAAGGGCATGATCTCGTGTGCCAACGCCGATGACGGCAGCGATTTTTTTGCAGCAAAGCGGCTGGAGGGAATCAGTGGAATTTATTCCTCTCCGGTTGCCGCGGATGGGAAAGTGTTTGTCACTGGTCGAAGCGGTAAAACCGTGGTGATCAACGACGCAGGCGAATTTGAAGCGATCGGCCAAAATGATATCGGCGAGCCGGTGGATGCGACTTTGGCGCTGGCCGGTGATCAGATTTTCATTCGCGGATCAAAGCACCTGTTCTGCATTCGGGATAATAAGTAATTAAACGCTGTTCAACGGCCCGCTGTTGCCAGCCAGGATTTGGACGCCAATCATGCTTGAAATTTCACCCCGCACACCGCACCGGGAAAAAATCGAGTGCCACGCGTTTTCAGGTTCCAGGGAAATAGCCAAAGCTGTCGCCTCGCAGATCGTGGAATTGATTCGTAAACGGGCATGTGAAAACAGGAACTGCGTATTGGGCCTGGCAACCGGATCGACGCCCGTTGGCGTTTATGAAGAACTGGTTCGAATGCATGTCCATGAAGGGTTGTCGTTCAGGAATGTGGTTACGTTCAACCTGGATGAATATTTCCCGATGCAGCCGACGGATCTGCAGAGTTACGCTCGATTCATGAACGAACATCTGTTTGATCATATCGACATCAAACGGGAAAACGTCCATATCCCGGACGGGACGATTGCGCCCGAACATCTTGCCGATTATTGCAACCGTTACGAGTTGAAGATCGCGCAATGCGGCGGGATTGACATCCAATTGCTGGGAATTGGTCGCACCGGTCATATCGGTTTCAACGAACCCGGTTCGGATGAGAAGTCCGGAACGAGGTTGATCACGCTGGATCGGGTAACCCGAATCGATGCTGCCAGTGACTTCTTTGGTGCCGAAAATGTTCCCCGTCGCGCAATCACGATGGGTGTCGGAACGATCTTGAACGCCGATCGGATCATCATTCTGGCGATGGGCGAAAACAAAGCTGGTGTCGTTGCCAAAACGGTGGAAGGCCC
>JBGSXT010000350.1:0-6406 GCA_041751295.1 Mariniblastus sp. | reverse complement strand
GCGAAGCGTTGCTGTTGGTCGGTTTTGGTGAAGTGTTGTTCAATTTTTCGATTCGAATCGTTTTGCTTGTACCCGCGTTCATCTATTTTGGAGTACCGTTGCATGCGGGCATCTTGTTGGCACCGTTCACGATTGTGGGCCTGATACTGTTGGGAATTTCGCTCGGCCTGTTGCTGCTGCCGATCGGCTCGCTGTACAAAGACGTTGAACGATTGATTGCGTTATTTGTTCCGTTCTGGATGATTGTCACACCAATTATCTACGTGCCCGCGCAAACTTTTCCCGGTTCTTTATTGAACTGGGTCAATCCGGCCAGCCCGCTGCTGCTGGTTTCCCGTGATTTATTGTTGATGGGTGAAACCGACCACGTCCTGATCGGCATCCTGTTCGGAATCCTGACTATCCCGCTGTTGATGATCGGATTAATTGTCTATCGTGTGTCGTTACCGATACTGATCGAGCGAATGCCCAACTGATCTCGCGTTGATGCTGTGTAGCAGACGATTGAGCCCACTGGAATTTTCGCTGAAACTTTCGACATCAACTGGTCGTTTCAGGCCCTGGCAAACCGTGAAGACTGTTATCGTTATCCCGGCTCGACTTGAATCAACCCGGCTTCCGAGGAAACTGCTGCTTCAGCAAACGGGCAAGACGCTGATTGAGCATGCATTCATTGCGTCTTCGCGGAGCAGGCTCGCTCAGCGGGTTATTGTGGCGACAGATTCAGAGGAAATCGCGACGGTGGTTCGGATGTTCGGAGGCGAAGCCGTCCTGACATCGGTGCATCATCAGAGTGGTTCCGACCGTGTTGCCGAGGCGGCGGTGGCGATCGACGCCGATTTAATTGTTAACGTGCAGGGTGACGAGCCGGACATCGAGGGCGTTTCGATTGACCGATTGATCGAAACGCTGATCGATAATGAATCGGTGCCGGTTGCGACGTTGGCAACTCCGATCCGTTTGCAACATCAGCTTTTTGATTCGTCGTGTGTCAAAGTTGTTTTCAACCAGTCGGGCAAAGCCCTGTATTTTAGCCGCAGCCCGATTCCCGCGCCTCGCGATGAAGGGTGGTTGGATGACTATTTTTCGCGGCAATGTATTCCGTCGTCGTCAACCCCGATGAATGGAATGCCTGCGGTTTTTTTCCAGCATATCGGCGTCTACGCCTATCGTCGGGAATTTCTGTTGCGAATTCCAGAGTTGCCGCCATCGAATGCCGAAAAAACCGAATCGCTCGAACAATTGCGTTTCCTTCATCACGGGTATGAAGTGCTGGTCGAAATTGTCGATCAGGCCAGTTCGGGAATCGACACGCCGAACGACTATCTGCTGTTTGTCAATCGCTACCTGAACCGTTAAAATGACGTTATGACGAAATACATCTTTGTAACCGGCGGCGTGGTCAGCTCATTGGGCAAAGGGCTGACCAGTGCATCGATTGGCATGTTACTGGAACGCCGCGGCCTGAAAGTTCGAATGCAGAAGCTGGACCCGTACATTAACGTGGATCCTGGGACGATGAGCCCCTATCAGCACGGCGAAGTTTATGTGTTGGACGATGGCAGCGAAACCGATCTCGACCTTGGCCATTACGAACGATTCACCAACAGCAAACTGACGCGCGATTCGAATTACACCACGGGACAGATTTATTTGCGGGTCATTGAAAAGGAACGGCGTGGCGAGTTTTTGGGCAAGACGGTTCAGGTGATTCCGCACATCACCAACGAAATCAAGAGCTGCATTTCCAAATTGGCCGATGACGAAACCGATGTGATTATCGCGGAGATCGGCGGAACGGCTGGTGATATTGAGAGTCAGCCATTTCTGGAAGCGATTCGGCAGTTTTCCCTGGACGTCGGCAAACAGAATTGTCTGTACATTCACTTGACACTGGTGCCGTACTTAAAAGCGGCAGCCGAGTTGAAAACCAAGCCGACGCAACATTCGGTTGGACAATTGCGTCAAATCGGTATTCAACCGGATATCCTGATTTGCCGCACCGAACGGGAACTTCCCAAGGAAGATCGGGAAAAAATTGCGCTGTTCTGTAATGTGCCTGCCGATTCAGTGATTGAAGAGCGAGACAAAGACTTCTCGATCTACGAAGTCCCGCTCAGTCTGGTGGAACACGGATTGGACAATTTGATTGTCAAGAAATTGGATTTGCAGGCCAGTTCGATCGATTTGGACGACTGGCGGGATATGATCCATCGCCTGCGGAACCCGGAAACGGAAATCAGCATTGCAGTTGTTGGCAAATACGCTGAGCATAAAGACGCTTACAAGTCGATTTACGAAGCCATCGATCACGCGGGGCTGGAACATCACGCCCAGGTTCGAATTGGCCGAATTCTCAGCGAGGCGGTCGAACGGGAAGGGCCGGAAAGACTGCTTTCGGGCTACGATGGAATTCTGGTACCAGGTGGATTTGGCGAGCGGGGCATCGAAGGCAAAGTGGACGCGATCCGATTTGCCCGCGAACGTCGCATTCCGTTCCTGGGAATCTGTTTGGGATTGCAATGTGCCGTGATCGAATTCGCTCGAAACGTGATCCTGCTGAATGGTGCCAACTCGACCGAATTCGACAGGAATACTTTGGACCCCGTCATTTGCCTGTTGGATGAACAGCGGAATATCACGGATAAAGGTGGCACCATGCGTTTGGGTGCACAGCAGTCCCGACTGGTGGCCAACTCCCGGGCGTACGAAAGTTATGGATGCGAGGTCATTTCCGAACGGCATCGTCATCGGTATGAGTTCAACAATGTTTACCGTAAACAGTTTGAAGCACACGGCCTGTTGATCAGCGGCACCAGTGAGAATGATTCTCTGGTCGAAATCGTTGAGATCATTGACCACCCGTGGTTCGTAGCCGTTCAATTCCATCCGGAATTCAAATCGAAGCCGACGGCTGCCCATCGATTGTTTTCGGGATTTATCCACGCTGCTGCGCACCGTGCAAGCCGCGATTTGCTGGTCGCTGCACCGGCATGATTTCCTGGATAGGATGGGTATGAACAGCAACGACGAACCAAAAATAATTGTTGACGACGACTGGAAGGCCCAGGTTCAACGCGAAAAGGAGCAACTGGATCAGATTCCTGATCAGCAGTTGCCTCAGATGCCAGAGGCGTCGTTCGGATTGCTGGTCACCACCTTGACGACCCAGGCGCTGGCCGCGCTTGGATTCATCGTTGACCCGGTAACCGGAAAAGCGGACGCCAACCATCTGATGGCAAAGCATTTTGTCGATACTTTGGGCGTACTTCAGGAAAAAACGGCCGGAAATCTGACCTCTGACGAGTCCTATTTATTGGATCAGTCGCTGCACCAACTACGAATGGCCTATATTTCAACGGTGGATTCTGCACTTTCCGATGTTTTGAAAGGGAACGAAGAACCCCAACGGTCGACAATTGAATTGCCATAGCCCTTGAATCGATAGTGCCCGATCGCGGCAGATTCCGGAACTTTCGGAACGCAGCGACCAATGGCTGATTCTGGTCGGTCCGCTGGTTCAGTTGATATCTCAGGCAAGTAAATTTCCAATGGAAAACGACACGAGACAATCGGGTGGGAGCCGCAAAAGGTCATTTGCGCGAAAGCGTCGGGGCAGCAGCAGCCAATCGTTTGGCAGGAAAACGACCAAATTCGGTCGCTGGCGGAACACAGCCATTATCGCGACCGTCACTTTCGCGGTGATTGGTATCGTGGTTTTGTTGTCGACGTATGGAATTGGCAGGGGCGACAAGGAAAATACGGCTGAATCGTTGTTCCTCGGCGATTCGTTTGACCCCATCAACGATTTCGCTGCCGTGCGCGACAACGGCACCGTCGACCAGCTTGAACGGCTGTTGCTCGCACTCCAAGACAGGAATCAGGCGAACGAAGCGACCGCCGTCAAGTTGGATTTCGTCAACAGGACCATAGAAATTGCCGACCTTATTCTCGGTCACGCTGATCGAACGGAGGCCCAGCGGGTTCTTGCCGCCAAAACAAAACTAAATGCGATTTGGTTTGCCAGTCGCACAAACACGCAGCAGGGTTTTGATAATTCCGCAACATTCGAGCAGTTGTCAGGTGCGACCAGCGAGTTCATCAACGACACTAATTTGGCTGTTTCACGGGACGCACATGTCTTCCAAACTGTGGGATTCATTGTGGAATCCGCCCGCAACAAATTTTCGGGCAGCTTCGACAGTATCCTCAATTCACTGGCAGGTATGCTGAAAAAATTTCCAGACGACCCGGTTGTTCTGAATAGCCTGCGATCGGTGTTTCCGGGTGTTCGGGCGGCTAATTCTGAACAGGCCATAAAATTGGCTGGTCAAATCCTGGAGGAGATAGATCGTTCGAATACACCCAAATCCAGAAAGCTTTCCCGGTTCATGAAAGATATCATGATGCTGCATGACGCAGGAATCGGTAACGAATCGAAAATCGATTCGATCAAGGTGGGAGACGACGATTTCCTGCAACGACTGGATCAATTGAACTCCAATCTTGACGCCGGCGAGACTCTGGTCTACCAGCTGGACAATGCGGTTGATTACTTTGAACGACAACGCCAATTCGACAAAGCCCTCAAGTTGAGTCAGGCTGTTCTCGATCAGTCCGCCAACCGGACAGATGTTGCCGGTGCCGCATTGGCAAAAACCATTGGTGAAGACGGCGTCGCGCGAAATTCGCTGATTCAAAACAAATGGTCTTTTGAAGAAATCGACGCGCGGGGAAACCCGATCGACGTAAATCGTTATTCTGGACAGGTGACTTTGGTCGCGTTTTACGTTCTGCAGGATCGACATTCTACCGCGTTTCTGACTGCGGTTCAGAGTTTGGGCAATGTCTTGATCGGGCGGGACGTTGAATTCATCTTTGTGGAAATTGATGCTGGATCGGACACGGTAACTTTGGACACCGCCAGTGACAATCGCTGGTCCACACTTAAAACCAGTCTGACCACCCCCAACCACTTTTTGCGGCAATGCCCGACCAATCGGTTTCCGTATCTCGTATTGATCGACAAAAACGGGAATGTCGATTCCATCAACGTCCCATTGATCGAAGCGAAAACGGGAATTGAGTATCTGCTATCGAAAGAATAGCATGATATTCGATAACCATCGCTACGGGGCAGCCTGCCAGCTGATCCCGCTGAGTTTCAAATATTTTGATCCCGGTAACCTGACATTCACGCCATGAGCAAAAGACGACGTAGCCGCTCGCGCAGCCGTTCATTTTCCGCCAGCAAAAAGCGAACAGGATTTAGAACGTTAATCGAAACCGTAATGGGTATTTCGGCGGCGCTGATCATCTTGGCGGGTCTTTACTGGTGGTTCTTTGTTCGGGAGGTTGTCGAGGAAACGGTAAAAACGGAAACCCAGGCAGCGGCCGTCAAAGACAGTGTTGTGGACAACAAAGCCAGTTTCGAGGCCATTCGCGATGGCGGTGATCTGGATCAAATGCGAGCCCTGCTGGTGGAACTGGAAAACTGGCCGCGCGACGCCGCGACACCTGTTCGGCTGGAAACCGTTTCGCGACGACTGGAACTGGCGGAGAAGATCATTCAACATCCGGACTTGACGGAGGACCAACGCGTTTTTACCGCCCGGACGATTCTTGAATCGATGGGCCAATTCTATGGAATCAGTTTGAGCGAAGGAATTCTTGACGATGGCACGACCGTCAGTCGATATCTGAATATTTGCAGCAAGTTCCTGAACGATCAAGACGAGGATGTCTCTCGGGAAGCCCAATTGTCGAAAGCCAAAGTGCTGGTCTTCGAATTGACGCGGGGCAACGACAGTGGCTCCAACGAATCGATACTACAGGCGATCTCCAGTTTAATTGAACGGTTTCCGAATGATCCTGTTGTCATCTCGAACATTCGACTGTTGACCGGCAGGGTCAATGAGTCTGACCCGCGTGCCGGTGCAAAGCTGTTCGCAGATGTGGTCACTGCCTATGACCGGGAATCCGTTACTCAACCGGAAGTCTTGCAGCAGATCAGAAGCATGAAAGATTTGTTGGCCTTGAACGAGTCAGGATTTGGCCAGATTGCGAGTGAAGCCAAGGCATCCGGAAACTTTGAAAAATATTTCGAAAAACTCGACGAACTTTTGAACGAACCAGATACGGGAGTTGATTTTGTCAATCTGGTTTACAACGAAATCAGCTATTTTGAAACCATCGGTCGACACGAACTGGCAAGACAAATTCTCGACAAATTGAAGAATTCTGCGTTGAAAAACACCAACCAAGCGGCGCAATTGCAGGGACTGCGAGTTGTCAAGTTTGGCTTGATTCGAAATGAACTTGTCGGCAAACCAATTGATTTCAATGAAACCGACAGCAACGGGAAACCGATCGACGTCACCCGGCTCGCTAATCGCCCGGTCATCTT
>JBGSXT010000349.1:0-1849 GCA_041751295.1 Mariniblastus sp. | reverse complement strand
GAACCAACTGAAACGGACCCAGAAAATCTCTGCGGTTGGACACGATGAATCCTGTGAGAGAGCTGGCGGACGCGACTGCTGAATACTGGCTTCTGTTGCCAGTTCATCAATTCGAAAACCTCATTCGCGAACAACACATTCGCGATCGGAGATATTTTAGTACAACGATATTCCCTGCCCAACCCGTCAATCAGCTTCCGTCCGAAAATTCAAGGCCATCGTATTCGACACGGATCAGCGTCAACCCGTGTGCTGGCGCGGTTGGGCCAGCGACTGATCGGTCTTTTTGGTGCAAAACCCAATTGACCCATTCCGGCGGCTGAACACCCTGCCCAACTTTGATCAGCGTCCCGACAATGTTGCGGGCCATGTTGTACAGGAACCCGTTGCACGTCAATTCAATCGCCAGGTAATGAAAACCAGGTTGATCTTCGACGATTCCATCCAACTTTGAGAGAAAGCGGATCGACGATTCGCGCTCCGAACCGACCGCCTCGAAACTGGTGAAATCATGTTCGCCAACCAGATATTTCGCCGCCTGATGAATCGCATCGATATCCAGCACCTGCGGAACAAACCAGCAATACGACCTGCCGATCGGATTGCAAACCCGTCCAAACTGGACCCTGTACAAATACGTCTTGCGGCTGGCATCGCGAATGGCATGAAATCCAATCGGTGCCGGCTGAACATTCACCACCGAGATGTCGTTCGGCGAGTGTGCGTTGAGTGCCCGCCGGATGGAGTGACAGTCCAGCGGAGATGCTGTGGTCAGGCTGCAAACCTGCCCCAGCGCATGAACGCCGGAGTCGGTTCGACCACTGGCGATGATCCGGATCCGTTCACCCGTGACCGCCAGCCACGCTTCTTCCAATCGCTGTTGTATCGAGACGCCGTTTGGCTGGACCTGCCAGCCGACATAGTCTGTCCCGTCGTAGGCAACGGTCAGTTTCAAGTGGCGCATCGCGATCGTGATTCCAATGCCAGTATTTCGGCGATCTGCACCGCGTTGGTCGCCGCACCCTTCCGCAGGTTGTCGCTGACGCACCAAAACGCCAGACCCCGGTCGCTGCTGATGTCCTGGCGGATGCGTCCGACGAAAACATCGTCCCGACCTTCACAGTCAATCGGCATCGGGTACTCCCCTGCCCTCAGATCGTCGACAACCGCAATTCCTGGCGCGGCCTCAAACAATTCCCGCGCTACTGCCGGCGAAATGGTTTTTTCCGTTTCGACAACGATTGATAGGCTATGGCCATTGGCCACCGGAACCCGCACACAGGTCGCACAGACCGCAATCGATTCGTCTTCCAATATTTTTTGTGTCTCGCGAACCATCTTCATTTCTTCCGAAGTGTATTGCTGGTGCTGGGGCGAACCGATTTGAGGGATCACATTGAATGCGATCGGATGCCGAAATGTTTCGTACTGATAGTTTGCTGCCGTCAGTTTCGCTTTGGTACCCTCAAACAGATCAACGTTGCCCGCCTGCCCTGCCCCGCTGGTCGCTTGAAACGTCGTCACGATCACGCGTTTCACTTGGGCATAATCGTGTAGTGGCTTCAAGGCCACGACCAGTTGCGTTGTGCTGCAGTTGGGGCTGGCGATCAAGCCCTGAGGCCGGGCGATGGCATGCCGATTGACTTCCGGAACCACCAGCGGAACATCTTCCCGCATTCGATGGGCACCACTTTCGTCAACAACGATTGCTCCCGCTTCGAGCGCCCACGGAACAAACTGCGTGGCGACATCATCGGGCGTGCTGCCGATCACGATGTCAATGTCGCGAAACGCCTCTCGGGAAAGCGCGATAACTTCGTGTTCCTGTCCGGCAAATTCAAGCCTTTGC
>JBGSXT010000348.1:0-2751 GCA_041751295.1 Mariniblastus sp. | reverse complement strand
TTGAGCGAAATCAGGATCGGCTGGAACTTCTGTTCGGCTGATACGGGACCATCCCAATAGCAATCGACCTGATTCCATTGCCAATTGGGCTGGGCGGGACCGGTTTGGATGCGGGACTTGGGGTCGAACCGCAGGTTTCCTGATTGGAATTTGGAATCGAGAGCTCTTGAGTCGAAACCCGCGATAGCAATCTCTCCACTCCCTCCTTGCTCCCCCCCTCGGCCGCCTATCGACCTACGTGCAAATAAATCCGACGGCGGCAGCATCATATCATCCGACTTGTAAGCAACACTGCCGACTTGTTCCGACATGACATAAGCTCGATTCAATCCCACAAACATGTCGCGACTGGGGAAGTTGATCCCGCGCGGTTCCAGCTGCGGATACAGTGCGTTTTGAATTTGAATCCCCAAAAACGGAACCAGGTTGATCACCAGCAAGGCCACCGCCAGATACTTCCAGGCTTTGATCCATTTATGCGCCGCTCCTTCGTGAACGACTCGCAACAGCGCCAGCGGCATCAACAGGAACAGCCACGTGATCCGCGGCGAGCCCGGTTCATGGTACGCCAGTCCGAAAGCGAGGAGTGCGACCAGACCGGCCCAGAACCCCCACAATCTGAAAACCGCCACACCAAAAATCAGCAGCAGGAACAAATCCAACAGCGACCAGGCGGTCAGCCAATCTCCCTCAACCCTATCCGCACCAAACAGCGCGAGGGCACGCCAACCCGGCGGAAGATTCAAGGTCACCCCAAGTGAGTCCGCATCCGTTTGCCAACCGGTCGCCGGGATCAGTTCCGCGTCCTGGATTCGGCCGATCGCATCCAGTTGCAGATTGCGAGTCCGAATCTCGACTCCGTCGGCCTTTGTAGTTGGACTGGAAGTGATCAATTGGCCTTCGCCGTTGACCCGCACGCTGCCGAGTTCCTGTCCGGCCGCAGCGTCCAGTCGCCAGATCTGTTGCATTCGACCATTCACGTCGTCGCGATAGGTATAGCCGCCGCCGTCTTCATCCAGCCACAATGCCCTGTTGATTCTCAGCCCCTCCGGTCGCTGCATTCCCATGCCGCGCATTTTTTCATCCAGCTGGATCGGCGTCTTTGTATCCCACTGGTAGACGGGCAGATTCCGCCAACGCTCGGGAAACGTCGTTTGCGTTACATCAACGGGTGGCAGGCCAGTTACCTCGGCCAGTCGAAACGTGGGGTTTGACTGGAATCCAATCAGTTCCCGATCAATGATCGGCTCCGCGACCGCAGCGAAACGGATTTCGCGGGTGTCGGTGGTACGAAACGCGTCCACGTTGATGTTCCACTTGCCCGCGCGGACTTGCGCCATCATCCGGCCACGATCGTCGACGGCGACAGGTATCGGACTCTCGACAGTCGCCAGTTTCCAGCCCTCGGGCAATATCCAACCGAGTTCTTCCTCGCGACTTTTCCCGGACACCGTCAATTCGATTTCTGTACGCAGCCAGATTGGAATTCCGTCCTCGATGACGCGATAGACTTGCACGGTCATCGAGTTCGCTTCCGCCGCTTCGGTCCGTTGCCGATGCAGCCAGATGTGCCCGTCCGGATCCCAATTGGGCAACTCAATCGGTGCTCCGTCGACCATCAACTCCAACAACCCAATCTCTGTTGGAACGGCAATCCGCTGTGGCATGCGGTCCCAGGCGAACTCGCCGGAAAGTTCATGTCGTCCTTCCGTCAGTTTAACCATCGGGCGTCCATCACGTTCGACAACGGCCTTCGGTTCGCCATCACCAACGACGCGCAGCGGCCAAACTTCTTCGTTCCCTGGAAGCGGCACCCATGTTTCCGCAAAGACCGAGATCGTGATCTTCCATTCGGCCGACTTTGGTCCGGCGCTGAGTGAAAGTGGAGAAGGCCAGTAGAGAATTCGCTCGTTGGCGTTGTTATAAGCGGACGGCGCGTTTCGATCCTGATCGTCCCACGTGGCCCATACTTCCCACGGTTCGAGTGCGGCTGGAATATCGCGAGTCTGGGCGGAGGCGACGCCTTGGCACCAATTGAGAAATGCAAAAATCAAAAGAATGAATGGTGCCTTGTTGACAATGGCGTTCATGGAATGTGTCCCGTTCGCTGGAGTGCGAATTACAAATGTTCTGTCGAAGTATCAGGCGTTGTTCGAAAAAGGGTCTGACCCTCTCCGGGCAAAGTAAAAATCAAGGTAAATCGGCTTGCCCTCCAAAGGGTCCGACCTCTTTTGGGACGAAGATCGGCGCAACAAGGTTCCGTCTAATTTCGTTTAACGGCAATCAATGTCCGCAAGTAATGAACGCATCCCTCCATTGTAATCACTCATTTTCGGAGACGACATCTGAGGTGGTCTTTCATCCAAATCCCACTCAAAAGAATTCACGTTGGCGTGCGAAAGGGGCTCGCCTCCGCCGCCCGAGCGTTGGTGCCCTAAACCCGCCGTCCCATCATCCATCCCCTCCTCTCAGCAGAACGCGTTGACGGGCGAAAGGGGCTCGCCCTGCCGCCCGCGCTTTGGCGCCATAAAAAAGTCGGACGATGTGGTTGAGGTTTCCGAAGAGGAAAAAGAGGGTTGCGGGGAGGTCGCTCCTTAGGGCACCAAAGCTTGAACGACGGGGACAAGCCCCTGTCGTTCGGGTTAGCGTGAGAGTGAATCGAAGTAGCTCGTCAGTCAGTCAGACGAGCCCAAACCCGATTCGAGCGCGGGTCGTAACGATTATTACTCCAGCCGAAACGTGGCCAACCCG
>JBGSXT010000347.1:0-8105 GCA_041751295.1 Mariniblastus sp. | reverse complement strand
CAATTGGTTCGGACCGCGTGGACCGAGCAGATCGCTGATCGGAATCGGGCGATAGCCGAGATACAGTTTGGCCAGATAGTCGAGGCCATGGTTCATTTCCGGTTCGATCATCGTGTGGGCCAGCATCGTATCCATCAGCGGGCCACGTACCTGCATGCTTTGCCATTTCAGCAGGGTGATATCGTATTTCAGGTTATGCCCGATCTTTTCGATCGCCGTGTTGGCGAACACGTCGCGGAACTCTTCCAGCACGGCGAGCGCTTCAGCTGGTTCGGTGGGGATCACGACGTAGAACGCGCGATGGGCTTCGAACGCAATGGCCAGCCCCAACGGCAGGGCCACGCGGGCATCGAGGCCGGTCGTTTCCGTGTCGAAACAGAACGAAGGCTGTTCGGCCAGTTGTTGCAGCAATGTTCGTCGCTGGTCGGATGTTGTCACGATTTGGTAGTTGTGTTCGATATCGGCGATGGTCTTCTCGGTAACCGGTTCGTCGAACAGCGAGGATTGGATTTCGTGCTCCCGTTTCTCGCGGATCACTTTGGCTCGCGACGGGGCGGAAGTGAACGTCTTTCCGAACAGCCGTTTGCCCAGCGAATCGAATTCCAATTCGGCCATGAATTCTTTCAGCAAAGCGTTGTCGTAACCGGACCAGCGGAAGTTTTCGATGTCGTAGTTGTGCGGCACATCCGTCTTGATCGTGACCAATCGTTTGGAAAGCCGGGCGAGGTCGGCGTTGGTGGAGACGATTTCTTTCTGCTTGCCCGTGAGCTGATCGACGTTATCCAATAGGCCTTCGATGGCTTTGTATTTCTCGATCAGCTTCTGGGCTGTCTTTTCTCCGACGCCCGGAATGCCTGGCACGTTGTCGCTGGCGTCCCCCATCAGGCCGAGGATATCGATGACTTGATCGACATTTTCGATCTGCCATTTTTCCAGAACTTCGGGCACGCCCAGTATTTCGAATTGGTTTCCCTGTCGGCCCGGTTTGAAGACACGAACGTTTCCGGTCACCAGTTGATGAAAATCCTTGTCGGGCGTCACCATCCAAACGTCCATCCCCAGTTCCGCCGCCTCGCGTGCCAGCGTGCCAATAATGTCGTCGGCTTCGAATCCGGGGCGGCGGAGGACGGGAATCTTCAGGGCTTGCATCAATCGGTCGACCAACGGAATCTGGTCCGCGATGTCTTCCGGCAAAGCGTCCCGCTGGGCCTTGTATTTGGGATATTCGATATGGCGGTGTGTCGGTTCCGAGGTGTCGAAGGCCATCGCCAAATGCGTTGGCTGTTGGCGATTGATAATGTCGAGAACCGTGTTGGCCATTCCGAAGACCGCCGAAGTACATTTTCCGCCGGACGTGTAACGGGGGCTGCGCGCGAGGGCGAAATGTGCTCGATAGATCAACGCCATGCCATCGAGCAGGTACAGATTCGGCGATTGCCGGCTATCGAACAGGTTCGGCGATTGGCTGGTGGTTGTCTGCTTTCTGACCATTGCTTTTCCGGTCCCAACTGGAAGTCGCCAAGTTTGGGCAAGTACAAGCACGAAGCGCAAGCGAGTGAATTCGGCCACCAGTCGTTCACTCGCTTGCGCTTCGGGCTTGTATTTCCAACAAATTGGAGCGAACCTGGCGCTGTCCAGCAGATTTTGTCACCTCCGTTTTACCGGATACCCGTCATTTCGCAACGGTACGGAACATTGGATGCATCAGTCCCCATCGGCATGATTTGTACTCTCCTTTTCAATTCTGTTCGTTTCCATTACCAACAACAGCATTCAATCGGATGGGGATCATCGTGGACAGCGGCAAGATCGAACTTCGCGGCGTCAGAGTTCATAACCTGCGGGATATCGATCTGGATATTCCCCACGGCCAGCTCGTTTCCATTTGCGGGCTGAGCGGGAGCGGAAAATCGAGTTTGGCGTTCGATACGCTGGACGCGGAGGGGCAGCGGCGATACTTCGACAGTCTGTCAACCTATACGCGCCAGTTTCTGGAACAATTGGAGCGGCCGGATGCGGATCGGATCGACGGTATTCCGCCGGCGATCGCGATTCGCGCCAGCCGACATTCGGGGGCCAGCAGCGCCGATCGCCACAGGACCACCGTGGGGACGGCGAGCGAGATTGTGGAATACTTGCGTTTGATGTTTGCAAAGATCGGTCGGATCGTCTGTCCCGACTGCGGTGTCGATGTCGTGCGACATGATCCCGATTCAGTGATTCAGTTCCTTGATTCGCTTCCCGATCAGACACGATTTCAAATTGCTTTTCGGAAACTGGCTGAGGATACCGTATCGGGGTCGGCTGAAAGCGGCGGGAATGGCGACGAGGAAAACACCGTCGATTGGCTCCGGCGTGGTGGATTCAGACGGGTCATTGTCGACGGCACAACGCGCGATATCGACGGGCTGGACGATCGCGAGTTGGAGCGGGAGTTGTTGGTGGTCGTTGATCGATTGAAGAAAGAATCGGGTAATTACGAACGGCCTCGTGGATCGCTGGAAACAGCGTTTGAATTTGGAAGGGGGACGGCAACGCTGCTATTTGCCAAGGAGTCAAGCGGCGTCGAAAGGGATGGTTCCAACGTTGGTGAATCAACGATGCAGGTCGATTCGCAAAATTGGTCCGCGCGGAATTTTAGCCGAGCGTTGGCGTGTTCGAAGTGCGACCGAACGTTCCCGACTCCGCAACCGCAGTTGTTCAGTTTCAGCAATCCGGCTGGTGCGTGCAGCGAATGCGAAGGTTTTGGTTCGATCCTGAAACTCGACACGAAGCTAATCGTCCCTGATCCGACCCAAACGATTCGCGGCGGTGCGATTGCGCCATGGAACACGCCGGCCTACGAACATGAGCGGTTTGAATTGCTCGAACTGGCTGGCGATTACTCGATTGATGTCGACGTTCCGTTCGGCGAATTGCCAAAACGTTCGGTTCAATTGATTTGGGATGGAGTCGCCGAGCGCGAATTTGGCGGACTGACTGGATTTTTCAAATGGCTGGAACGTCGCAAGTACAAGATTCAGATTGCCGTGTTTCTGAATCGCTGGAAGTCGAGCGAGTTGTGTCCCGGTTGCAAGGGCGCACGACTGAATCGGGCCGCGTTGTCGTTTCGGGTTGGCGACCTGACGATCGCAGAGATTTGTGGTCTGGAGATCCGGCAGGCGGCAGAGTTCTTTTCTGCGTTGGAGCTGTACGAACACGAACAACGGATTGCTGCGAAGATTACTAACAGAATTTCCCGGCAGCTGGATTATCTCCAACGGGTCGGTTTGGGCTATTTGTCGCTGAACCGTACGGTGGCTTCGCTCAGCAGTGGTGAGGCGCAGCGTGTGATGTTGACCAAAGTGTTGGGTTCGACGTTGTCCAGCATGTTGTATGTGTTGGACGAACCGACCGCCGGACTGCATTCCGTCGACACGCCAGCGTTGATTGAATCGGTACGGGAACTGAACCGGCGAGGCAATACGGTTGTCGTGGTCGATCATGAGCCGCAAATGATTCTGTCGGCCGATCGGGTGATCGAGATCGGGCCGGAAGCGGGTGCCGCCGGTGGCGAGATTGTTTTCGACGGCAATTCACTCGAGTTGCTGGAATGCGAATCGAGCGTGACGGGTGCCCATTTAAACGGAACCGGCGGATTGCGCAACCCTGACGCCAAGCGCCGAACTGGTCGCGGCTCGATTATTGTGGAGGGGGCCAGCGGAAACAACCTGGCCGATTTGACGGTTCGATTTCCGTTGGGTTGCCTATGTGTCGTAACCGGTGTGAGCGGTTCGGGAAAGAGTTCGCTGGTTCAGGAAACGCTCTATCCAGCAATCTGTGAGGCGACGAACATCGGATCGCGCAAGGGACTGCCGCATGCGGGCGTGTCGGGAACGGAACTCATTGACGAGGTGGTGCTGATCGATCAATCCCCGATCGGTCGGTCTTCCAGAAGCAATCCGGTGACCTACGTCAAGGCGTTCGATGACATTCGCCAGGCGTTTGCCGAAACGGTCGATGCGAAACAGCGTAATTTTAAAGCGGGCCATTTCAGCTTCAACGTCGAAGGGGGGCGGTGTGAAACGTGTCGAGGCGAAGGTCAACTGACGATCGATATGCAATTCATGACCGATATTCATGTTCGCTGCGATCAGTGTAATGGGACGCGGTTTCGCGAGGAAATACTCAACGTCCGTTTTCGAGCGCGGAATATCCACGAGGTACTGAACATGACCGCCCGCGAAGCGTTTGGGTTTTTTCGAGGGCAGAAAAAAGTTCAGATGCGATTGAAGTCGCTGATGGATGTCGGATTGGACTATATTCGGCTCGGACAGCCATCATCGACGCTCTCCAGCGGTGAAGCCCAGCGGTTGAAGCTGGCGCATTATCTGAATGCTTCCACGACGCGCCGGGCGTTGTTTCTGCTGGATGAACCGACGTTCGGGCTGCACATGCGGGATGTAGTCAAGTTGGCAGACTGTTTCGATACGTTGATCGCCGCCGGCCACTCATTGATTGTGGTTGAACACAATTTGCAACTAATCAAACATGCCGATTGGATCATTGACTTGGGACCGGGCGCGGCGGACAAAGGTGGCCAGATTGTCGCTGAAGGACCTCCAGAAGAAGTCGCCGGGAATGCTGCTTCGCCGACTGGAACATGTCTGCGATTATTGTTTGACGCGGAGTCGAAATACCTGCAAAATGTGCCGGACTGATTGTTCTTACATTCGAATTTGGAAATGGACAAAGATAAAACCGAACCCATTCCAGCGGAACTGCTGCGTTATGCGAAACAGATTCGATTCAGCGGGATGGGCTTGTCCGGTCAGCGGGCGCTTTCGTCGGCGCGGGTGGTGATCATCGGGTGCGGCGCGTTGGGAAGCGTTTCTGCGAATCTGCTGGCTCGAGCGGGCGTCGGAAAAATGCTGGTCATCGATCGTGACTTCGTCGAATTGGACAACCTGCAGCGGCAGGTTCTGTACGACGAATCGAATGTCGGCATGCCGAAGGCGATTGTTGCGGCAGAAAAACTGCAAGCGGTCAATTCCGAAATTGAAATTGAAGGACGAATCGCCGATGTCGAATTTCGAAACATCGAGGAGTTTCTGTTGCAACCCTCTGCGGCCGATGTCGTTGTCGATGGTACCGATAATTTTGAGATTCGGTTCCTGATCAACGACGCCTGCGTCAAACATTCGATACCCTGGGTCTATGCAGGTTGCCTGGGCGCGGAAGGCCAAGTGATGACGATTCTGCCAGGAGACACGGCCTGTTTGAATTGCCTGATGTCTGCTGGCCCGCCCCCGCCTGGTACTTCCGGCACGTGCGATACCGGCGGCATCCTGTCGACGATTGTCAACGTCGTGGCATCAGTACAAACGACTGAAGCTCTGAAAATTCTTTCCGGACGACCAGAAACCGTCAATCGACGGTTAGCCGTATTCGACTTGTGGGGCAATCGAAACCACTCGATGGACATTTCGAAATTGAGATCCAGTTCAGATTGCGCTGTTTGCCAACACCGGCAATTCGATTGGATCAGCGGGATACGGGGGAGTCAGTCGGTTGCCCTGTGCGGCAGGAATGCCGTTCAAGTCAGTTTTCCAGAGCGGAATGAGCTGCCCTTGGAACAATTGGCGGAGCGGTTGAAGGAAGTGGGAATGGTCGAATTGAACCGGTATCTAGTTCGACTGCGCGTCGACGGATACGTCATCACCGCCTTTCGGGATGGGCGGGCAATCATAAACGGAACGGACGATATCCTAATCGCCAAAAAGTTGTATGTGCGGTACATCGGCGCATAAAAAAACCGATGGCAAAACGCCATCGGCTCTTCTGTTTGATTGCCCCCGATCAGACAGGACTTTTCCGTCAACTTTCAAGTTCGTTATCTGAAGACCTCGAATCCAAGTGATAGGCCGTTAAAGAAAACGGCCGGATTATTCGTATTCAAATCGGTTCCCGTGTTAGGAGAAATCACCGGCGTGCCGGTTTGTACATTGCGGGCAAAGGTATCCCGTGGCGCGTTGTTGGCGACGGTAAAGGCTCCCCATAGCAGGAACAGGTCGTAACCGACACGAAATCTCGCCCGTGGGCTGAGCTGGATATGTGACATCACTCCAAACTCGGCAGTTGCCGCAAAAGACGAATCGTCAACTTCCTGGGCAAGGGATTGTATCCCCGCGTTAAACAGGTTCGTATCCACGTTGGCCGAATTGATCAGAGCACCGAATTTCGCTGTTCCCGAAACAGAGGTGCGATAGCCAACGTCGTAAAACAGTTCCCCACCGCCGTGGATTCCGAACAGATTGTTAACCGCATCCATCACAAACAAACCGTTCGAGAAATTGTTGGAACTGAAAAAGCTGTAACTGTCGTCAAAGTAGATGTATCGAACGCCGATAATCGTTTTTAACAGGTCCCAACTCCAGTTAATACGATTGTATTCCAGGCTCTGAAGCTGCGATTCTTTCGATTGGGTTTGACTGACCGCATTGAAAAACGAGCTGGTTTGCTGGAATCCAATCCCGCCGACTCCGACAAAGGTCGCATTGAGCTGTCCATTGGCGCTGGTGAAGGTTCTGCTTTCCGTCAGATCTCCCGTTCCGAAATAGGTGAACTCACGACCTCTGGTCGCGTTTTGACGATAACCTAGCGTGATTCGCAATCCAGCGTCGGTGCCGAAATCATCCAACCCGAAGAAGTTTGACAATTGAATTTCGCCGTCCCCACGAGTCCAAATCAGTCCTTCGGCAAACAGATAGTATCCTGCCGATACGACAGAGCCGCAGCAGCCGAACTGGCTTTGGACGGTGTCCAGGTCGTAACATCCGTTTGGACCACATGACGTACAGCCCGCGTTGTCGGCATTCAAGCTGCCGTTACTTTGGGTTGCCAGCTCGGGTTGCGCAAAAAAATTATTCGTTCCCGGAGCACCAGTGGACCCAGTTGCTGAAAATGGACCGGACTCAACGACAGTTGCTGGCGGATTAATTTCAACGTCAGGTGCTGACGGCACATCACCGGGCGCAATCGAATTCGAGAATCCCTGAATGGGCAACTCGGGGGCCAACGAGTTTTCGGGAGTGAGAATCGGTGGTACAGTTCGAGAACCACTCCCCTGCAAAAATCCAGCCTGCCCCACTGCATTGCCCGCAGGCACGGAGGGGTAATTCTGGTTATGGACGCCCTGTTGTGCATTAGGGTAGAGCGGAATCCCAGCGGCAGAATACTGGCCTTTCCCAGCCGGTTGATTCACACGTTGCACCGGTTCAATAGACAGTTGGGACGGCTGTGCATTTACGATCGGAGGCAGATACAGCTGCTTGACAGGCTGCAACATTGCTTTGCCGGCCGTTTGTCCTTCAGCCGCCACAATCGGCGGCAATTGATCCAGAGGCTGTCGATTCGAACCATCGAAAGGTGGTCCGGGCTGGTAATCTTCGTAATATTGGCCGTTAGCGGCAGCTACGGAAAGTGAAATCGCCAGGTAAAACGACCATCCCAAAAATTTCTTGACTTCTAAACGTTTCATAGATCACGCCGGGTACAAACTGTGGACTGGCACGGGTCGACATGCACAGACGGCCTGTCAAGTTTTTAAATCGACTTTTCGCGTTTAGGACTTGTGACGATTTTTCTGAATTTCCCGAATGCAACGAGGACTCAGGATACGAGCATTTTGGGGACTGCAACGGGCAAAAACCCCACCGGTCAGCGTTCCAACCAATTTTTTTGTTATATTTATGTTGATTGGGAAACATCAGGCATTTTGAAAAAATTCAGACGGCGTTAAGTGGTTGGCTGGCCCGTTTTCGTTTAGATTGAAGTGTTGGGTGAGCGCGGTTGGACACGAACAACTTCGTTTTACAAAAATCAGGGAGGGTCAGATTAAATCTTTTAAGGGTAGCTATTACCGATGATGTTTCTTAGACGAATGCTGTCACTCCCGTTGGAGTTGATCAAGTCACCGACATATTTTATTTCGGGTATTTGGCAGGATGGTGGGCGCGGTCAATTCCTGGTGATGGGAATGCCAGCGGTCATTTTCATGTTGCTGGCCATTACGGCGCTTGGCTTGGCATTTTCGAACGATAGCAGGTTAAGGTACGAAGGGCTGG
>JBGSXT010000346.1:0-5667 GCA_041751295.1 Mariniblastus sp. | reverse complement strand
CAGCAAGCCACTGTGAACGGCTTTGATTTTTGAACTGCTCGAATGCGCAGTAAAAAATCTGGAAAAGATTCCGGGTTTTGCCAAAATCCTGGAACAAAACATTCGAACAGACGGTAATAAACAATGTCTACTACTTCTGTGGATCCGGTTAGGTGGGGAGCCAGACTTAAGACGCAATAACCTGGTATCTGACGGATTCACGTGAGCCGGTCGGCAATTTGCCGATCGGCTTTTTCGATTCTGGATTGTGTTACTTGTCCGTAAATTAGCGAGCCGCATGTTCCAGGATTTTGCGAATCGCGATCAACAATCGTGGTGCCGCGATCGGGTACTGTTTCAACAATGGAGATGCCGCCAGGGCGGTGCGG
The DNA here is from genome assembly GCA_041751295.1 of Mariniblastus sp. Classification (GTDB taxonomy): domain Bacteria; phylum Planctomycetota; class Planctomycetia; order Pirellulales; family Pirellulaceae; genus Mariniblastus. The sequence goes on along the minus strand of JBGSXT010000346.1, from coordinate 5,299 downwards.
CGAGCTTTTTCCCAATATGGGGCGAGCTTCAATTCATTGGCAAGGTAGACCAGGTTGCCGGCGGCAACACTGTTGCCTGCCGGTATGGCACCATCGTTGACCTGTTTCGCTCGCGCCAGCAATGACTCATGGTCGTGGGAGGTATCAAAGTATCCACCTTGAGATTCGTCCCAAAACAGTTTGTCCTGGGTCGCCTGCAATTTGACGGCCGCATCCAGCCATTTCTGTTCGTTGGTTGCGCGATGCAGCGCCAACAAGCCGTCGATGAAACAGGCGTAGTCCGTCAGGTAGGCGTTCAATTTTGCCTGGCCGCTGGTGTAGGTTCTGACCAATCGGCCATTCGGATCGACCATTTTTTCCAGCATGAAATCCGCCGCTGCAGCAGCCGCTTCGATATATCGATCGTTTTTCAGGATGCGACCGGAGTCAGCAAAACCGCGAATCATCATGCCGTTCCAGCTCGTCAGAATTTTGGCGTCGGTCAGTGGCCGAATCCGTTTGGCCCGCGCCTCAAACAGTTTTTGTCGAATCGGCGTCAGCATGTCGATCAGCTCTGCCTCGTCCAGACCCAAGGATTTCGCGTTCTCAGAAAGAGTTCTCGATAGTTGCGGAACGTAAAACTGGCGTTCGAAATTTGCCGCTTTGTCGATGCCATAGATTTTTGCAAACAGCGTAAACTCTTCCTCTGACAACTCAGATTCAATTTCCGCTTGGGTCCAGCGATTGAATTTTCCTTCCACGCCTTCCGATTCGGCATCGAGCGAAGCGAAGAAAGCTCCCTCCTCATCCCGCAGCTCGAGCAACACAAATTCCAGCAGCTCTTCGACGGCCAGACGGAAATCCTGCCGCCCACTAAGTTCGTAGGCTTCGCTGTATACCGAGGCCAGCTGTCCGTTGTCATACAGCATCTTTTCGAAGTGGGGGATGCGCCAGAATCGATCCACACTGTAACGATGGAAACCGCCGCCGAGATGATCCAGAATTCCACCCATGGCCATCCTTTCACAGGTACTGATGTACATGTTGCGTGCCTTTGAGTTCGCCTGATTTTCCTGCCGTGCGCAATCGGCCAGGAACAGCAAATTGGACGGTTCCGGAAATTTAGGAATGGATGGATCGTGTGGGGCGTAACTGAAACCACCAAATTCCGAATCAAAGGATTTTATCAGACCGGCCAGGCAATCGTCGATCCAGGCCGCATCGAGAGTCGCATTTTCTGGAACCGCTTCGCCAGCGAGGCTCTTCCGGACCTGTTCGGTTACGAAATTGGCGTCTTCGTTGATCTTCTCTTTTTTTTCCTTCCATGCCTCATGGACCCGTTTGACTATCGACAGAAATCCGAGTTTCGCTCCTCGATCGCCGTCCCTGGCTGGAAAATAGGTTCCCCCAAAAAACGGCTTGGCATCGGGAGTCAGAAACATTGACAACGGCCAACCTCCACCGGTGCCCCGATTCACAACGCGCAGGGCCTCCATGTAGATTTCGTCGACATCTGGTCGCTCCTCGCGATCGACTTTGATACACACGAAATGTTCGTTCAGAAATTTGGCGATCTCCTCATCCAGAAACGACTCGCGTTCCATCACATGACACCAATGGCAACTGGAGTATCCGATCGAAAGGAAAATCGGTTTGTCATTCTCTTTGGCCAAATTGAGCGCTTCTTCACCCCAGCCGTACCAATTCACGGGATTGTGGGCATGCATCAACAGGTAAGGACTGGTTTCGCGGGCAAGTGCATTCTCGTGCCGGTGTTGCACGGAAGTAGCGTTCACCGGCTTGTCAGCCGCATCCTGGCAAATCGCCGGAGTCTTCAGCCCCGAAAAAATAAACAGGGCGATGGCAACAGCGGTCAGTTGCTGGGTCATGGATTCAATCCGGTTGTAGGTGGAGAATTTTCAGGAATTGATATTTCCGGATTCACGTTTTGCATCGGCATGATCGGGGACCGATCCAGCTGACTGAGAAGTCAGAAGCCGCCCTCATTCTATGTGATTTACGCTTGCAATACTAAGTGCCCATCTCGGAAAGAGCCGCAACATATGCACAAGTCCAACTATTTTCGATGGTGTGTTGGATCGATTACAAACAAATCTTCGGAATTTGACGTAGTTGACTTTATCTGTAGTTGGAGCTCGTGGCTGCTGCTACAATTCGATTCGTAGTCGGAACCGTGGTTCCGACTTTCTCAACTTTGTGAAACCGGGAGAGTATCCAATGAATTTTGTTAAGACTTTCAGTTTGTTTTTGGCCGTCGCATTCGTGTGCAGCATTTCCGTGGCTCAGGAATCAGAATCGAAGTGTTCGAAGTGCCCGTCCTCATCGACCGCTGTTTCGACTTCAACGGATGAAGAAGCATGCAGTGGGTGCCCCGTAACCGCCGCCATGAAAAATTTGCCTGCGATGACTTACAAGGTCGGCGATGAATCCGTCTGTTGCAGCAAGTCGGCAGCCGCCCTGGCCGAAAAAAATGATAAACCTGTGATGTTTGTCGTCGGCGAAAAAACTTTTGATTCCGAGACCGAAGCCTACACGGCACTCGTCGAATCGACTGAAGCATTCGTCGAAAAATTCATCACGCCCAGCAAGTGTGAAGCCAGCGGAATGACCAGCATCGCCGGCTCATCATGCGGTTGCCCGGTTGAAGCAGGTAAGAAAAGCGAAATGGTCAAGGCCGCCATCAAAGACATCAAGATGACCTATGTCGTTGGCGAAACAAAATGCAGTTGCCCCAACGAAGCCAAATCATTGGCAGCCAAAACGGACGAAAAGACAACCTATGTCGTCGACGGCAAAGAGTCTTGCTGCAATCTGGAAGCCCGCTTGAATTTGGCCAAAGCGAAATACGCGGCGGCTGTTAAAGCTCTGGCAACCACCGAAAAGCAGGACGACAAAAAAGAAGTCGGCGCTTCTTCCTAGTGGTATCCAGACTCCAGCAATTGGGGTTCTGCAATTGAACGAATCTTGCCAGCCTCTGGCAGTTTTGCAACTGCCGGTGGCTGTTTGCATTTCTGCTCTGGCAAACCGATCGGAAAATGGGTCCAGCCGCGGCACGACACCGGGAAACCATCGCAAACAGCCGGAAGAGGTCCGAATCGCATTACCCTGGAATTTGAACACAGCTGAACGGGCTCGCCCACAATCGGCAGCGGGCTTTTGTTGTTGACCAGTTCTTTGTATTTTAGCGGTTGCGTTTTTTGATTGATGGAAGATTAACGGATTGTTCAGGAAGGCGGCTGGAAATATGGATGGACTGACTTGCGAAACTCTGCGATGGACGCGCCCTTCGCAATTGTCTGAGTTCGGAATCATTGACTCGACCCTGCGTGAAGGCGAACAGTTTGCCAACGCCTTCTTTTCCACGGATGACAAGCTGGAAATTGCGCATATGCTCGATGCTTTTGGCGTCGAATACATCGAATTGACGTCCCCCTGTGCGTCACCGCAGAGTCTGGACGATTGCCGGGCGATTGCCAAACTGGGACTGCACACCAAAGTTCTGACCCATGTCCGCTGCAACATGGACGATGCCCGCATGGCTGTCGACACGGGCGTCGATGGGGTCGATGTCGTGATTGGGACTTCCAGTTTCCTGCGCGAGTTCGGACATGGAAAGTCGGTTGACGGGATCATTGACCTCGCCCGCGATGTGATTTCCTGGCTTTGTCAACAGGACGTGGAAGTCCGTTTCAGCACCGAGGACTCCCTCCGCAGCAACCTCAATGACCTGATTCGAGTCTATCAGGCGATCGATGCCCTCGGCGTGGACCGGGTCGGAATCGCCGATACCGTGGGAATCGGTTCGCCAGAGCAGATCCGGTTTTTGGTGGAAGCCGTTTCGCGACACGTCCAGGCTGACATCGAATTTCACGGACATAACGATACGGGTTGCGCGGTTGCCAATTCCTACGCCGCTCTGTGTGGTGGTGCCCGCTATATCGACACCACCATTCTGGGAATTGGCGAGCGAAATGGGATCACGCCGCTGGGAGGATTGATTGCCCGCCTTTATACGCTGGACAAGAGTCTGGTCGAAAAATACAAGTTGGAAATGTTGCACGAGATGGATCACTTCATTGCCCGGCTTGTGGGCATCACCGTTCCATTCAACAACTACATCACCGGATTTACGGCGTTTACCCACAAGGCCGGGATTCATGCCAAAGCAGTCCTCAATAATCCGTCGACGTATGAGGCCTTGGATCCAGCCGATTTCGGTCTCAGCCGCTACATCAATGTGTCGAGTCGATTGACTGGCTGGAACGCGATCAAGGATCGCGCACGGCAATTGTCGATCGACTTGGACGACGAACAGATCAAAGAAATCACGCGGCGTATCAAACAGCTCGGCGACCTGCGTCCGTTGACGCTGGAGAGTGTCGACGCGATGCTGCATGCCCATCTGGCAACCGGTGACGGCTTGTTGCCATCCACCGAATGTGAAAACCCCGAGACCCTTATTGAAGGTGCCCGATGATTGCTCAACCGCAGCGACAAACGCTTTCGGAAAAGATTTTTTCGAAAAAATCCGACAAGCCGGTAAAGGCTGGCGATCTGGTGGTCATTCGACCCGATGTCGCCATGGGGCACGATTCGTTGACGCCAGGGATCATCAAGATCATGCGTGAACAGTTGGGGATCGAAAATGTGTTTGACCCGGATCAGGTGGTTCTGGTCATGGATCACGTGGCACCCGCCTCGACTGTGGGAACCGCTAATGCCCAGTCCCAGATTCGAAAGTTTGCCCAGGAACAGGGGATTCGGCTGTTTGATATCGGGCGCGGCATCTGCCATCAGGTTCTGGTGGAAGAGAACATCGCCCGGCCAGGACGCGTCGTCATCGGTTCCGACTCGCATTCCACCAGCTATGGAGCGGTTTCAGCTTTCGGTACGGGTATGGGTTCGACCGACATTGCACTTTGCTGGGGAACCGGACAGGCATGGTTTCGAGTCCCGGAGACGATTCGTGTGGCCGCGACCGGACAGTTTGAACATGGAACTGACGCCAAAGACCTGGCATTGTGGCTCTGCCGGAAAATGACCATCGCCGGTGCAACCTATGAAGCGATCGAATATCACGGGCTGGATTGGTTACCCCTCAATGAAAAACAGACGATCTCCAGCATGGCGATCGAACTGGGAGCCAAGGCCGGAATTTTTCCGATTAGTTACGACGATGACCAACACACTCCCGAGACAGATTGGCTGCAAGTCGAAGACAACGCAACGTACGCCAGCACCGTGGCTGTTGATCTTGGTCAACTCCAACCCCAGATTGCGATCCCGCATTCGGTGGATC
>JBGSXT010000345.1:0-1617 GCA_041751295.1 Mariniblastus sp. | reverse complement strand
CAACAACAGATTGTCGATGGAGCCGCGGCATACGATCGCAGGGACTTCAACGCGATCCTCGCCGTTGACCGGCACATCGAATGCGGATTGGTTTGGCAGGTTCGCACCGAAGTGACGCGACTGTCTAAATCAGGCAGAGCCGTTTCGATCAGGATCCCGCTGCTGGCCGGCGAAAATGTGCTGACATCCAATGTCATTGTTGAAAACGGTTCGGTCGAAGCTCGACTCGGTGCCGGCGTGGATTCATTTTCCTGGACCAGCGAGTTGCCAACCGGTCGGGATATTCAGCTGACCGCACCCGAAACGGATCAATGGGTTGAGCGCTGGCACCTGGTTACATCGCCAGTCTGGAATATGTCACAAACGGGGCTGGCTCCGATTTTTGAATCGCAACAGGAAAACCTGGTTCCGGTGTGGCATCCATGGCCCAGCGAGACAGTGACATTGACGTTCAGCATCCCGACGGCGGTCGTCGGAGATACGATCACCGTAAAGAGTGTGAATCACGAAACGGTGCTGGTTGGCAGTCGGCAGCGCAACATGACGATGAAGATTGAACTTGAATGCAGCGTGGGGGGCGACTTTCCATTGGAACTCGATGCCAGTGCCGAAGTCACCTCAATCAGTATTGATGGCCAGGCATTCCCCGTGCGGCGAGTCGGCACTGCACTGATTGTTCCCGTGCGTCCTGGTCATCAGATGATCGATATCGCCTGGCTGTCCAATGAGGAACTTGAAACGGTTGTGAAAACCCAACCGGTAAAACTCCCCGTCGCCGCAGCGAATATCACTTCAGTCGTGCAAGTTCCCGAGAGCCGCTGGGTGTTGTGGGCTCAAGGACCTACGCAGGGACCGGCCGTTAGGTTTTGGATCATTCTAGTGTTTGCAATTCTCGCGGCGTTGATGTTGGGGAGCTTAAAGCATTCTCCCCTTGGACGATTCGAGTGGGTCTTGCTGACGATTGGCCTGACTCAGGTCCATATTGCTGCCGCAATGATCGTTGTCGCATGGTTGTTCATGTTGGGCTTGCGCGGCAGAAGTGGTCCTGCCCTGATACCCCGTTACCGATTCAACCTGTGGCAGGTTCTGCTCGTCGTGATGACAATCGCGTCTTTGGGCATTCTGATCGTCGTTGTCGGTTCGGGTCTGCTGGGAAATCCGCAGATGTTTATTATCGGGAACGGATCAACTCAAACTTTTCTGCAATGGTTTCAGCCGCACGTCACGGGCCAATTGCCCGAACCGACGATCGTTTCCATTTCCGTGTGGTATTATCGGCTGCTGATGCTGTTCTGGGCACTTTGGTTGGCATTCGCGCTACTCCGCTGGCTGAAAGCTGGTTGGAAAAGTTTCAGCCACGGCGGCGTCTGGAAGCAAAAGCAGCCAATTGAGATCGTGAATGCGACTCTAGCGACTGATATGCCCGGCGATGCGACTTGAAGCGAAAATTGTTCCAAAACTTGGAATGACGAGTATTTTTCTTGCCATGTGCAATCCTGGCTGTTAGATTGCGGGTTGTCCGGCAATCGCACCGTTGATCGACGTGATTATTGAAACGACTCGACAATCGCGATTGCATAGCAGTCGGCAAGTTTATCTGTATCCCCGATCCCCACT
>JBGSXT010000344.1:0-5235 GCA_041751295.1 Mariniblastus sp. | reverse complement strand
AGCATCAGGTTCTCGGATGCCAAACAACAAGCCTCCGTTGGTTTGAGGGTCGAACAGAGCAGCGAACTCATGGGCTGCAATATCAATCCCCGGCAACACTATCCGATCAGAAAACGTCCGATTGTCCGGAGCCAGGGTGCTTTGCAGGCCACGATCAAACAATTGTTGACATCCGGGCAATAAGGGAATTCGGTTCATCCAAATTTCCGCCGCAACGCTGCTGGCGATCATCATTTCACTCAAATGACCCGCGAGTCCAAAGCCCGTAACATCCGTGATCGCGGTGACCGGGAACCTTTCCAATACTTCAAGCGCGATTTGGTTACTTGCAAGCATCGTGTTGATCAGCGGCTGGAAATATTCGGCCGACATTTCGCTCCGCATCCAGGCAGCCAACAGGACCCCTGTGCCGATTGGTTTACTCAACACCAGTTGATCACCCGGTTGCAGCAATCCTTTCGTTTTAGGCGCGGTGATCTGTCTTCCCAGCACTGTATATCCGATCATCAGTCGAGGCCCTTCGATGCTATGGCCGCCAACGATCGAAGCCGGCATTTTTCGAAACTCTTCGATACCGCCAGCCATTACTTCGCGCATAACTTGCAATTGTGCACTGGGGTGACCGGTCGGAATCTGAACGATGGCCAACGCCGATGTCGGTTGGGCTCCCATGACAAAACAGTCGCTGGCTGCGTTCAGAGCCGCGATTCTGCCGACCAGCCAGGGGTCATCGAAGGGAGCGGCAAAAAAATCGGTGGTCACCGTGACTTCGTTGTTTTGCACAGCGATGACAGCGGCGTCATCGGGATTGTGAAGCCCAATTCTGACATCTGGATCATCGGTCACCTGCAACTCAGCCAGGACCTGCGACAGAATCTGATTCCCGATTTTTCCACCGCAACCAAGACATTTCATCGGCGGCGCTTCGTCGGGATCGAGCGTCATTTGCATCGGTTCATACGATTGATACTTGCGCATGAATTTGACATCGATGTAATCCTTCAGCTTCCAGCACCAGCGACCGGAAAAACTGCGGCCATGGTATTCGGCAATTGTCCGGCCATTTCCCAGGTTGATCAGTTTCAGGAAATCAGTTTGAGGGCGATAGTCGTCAAGCAACCCATCGTTGCGAATGACTTTCAGGATATTGTTGAACAGGATGGGGCCCTGTCGCACGGCGTAAACTCCAGCTTTTGCGGTGGTGCTGTTTACAATGGTTCCTGAATCGCCCACCGCAAACACAGCGGACTTACTGACCGTCTCCAAATCCGGTTTGGTCAGCAGAAATCCCCGTTCATCAGTCTCCAGTTCCAAATGTCCAAGTAAGGGAGCACCGACCGCACCGGTCGCCCAGATCACGACATCTGCATCGAACTGACGGCCATCGACAAACGTCAAATGTCGTTCGCCCAGATGGCTGACGCGAGAGGACAATTGGACTTGAATTTCACGTCGATCGAACTCGCGCTGGGCAATGGCAACCGTTGTATCCAGCAGTCCCGATCCCATCCGCCGACTTGCCGTAACTACCGAGATTATCGGCTTCAATCCGGTTGGCCACTCAGTGACCCTATTTTGCGGATTGCCGAAGAACCGCTCATGGAGACAGAACGCGATTTCGATGCTGCCGACCCCACCGCCAACGATAACGATTTTTGGTCGCTTCGTCGCACGATCCAAAGCCGAAAGTCTCTGACCCAACCGCTGCAGGAATGTCTGCATCGGCTTGACGGCCAATAGGGGTGCCTGATCATCGATCGTAACATTGGCAAACGATGGAATAGAACCGATTCCGATGGACATTACGTCGAAACGCAGTGGAGTGCGACTGGCAAATGTCAGCTGGCGGTTTGTTTTATCCAGCCCGGTGACCCGGTCGATTATCAGGCGGGCGCCCGTGGAATGGGCCAGCCGTACCAGATCGATTTCCATCGCCTGTTTTGGATACTGGCCCGAAATCACGCCCGGCAACATGCCTGAATAGGTCACAACGGGAAAATCCGAAACGCAGACCAGTTGAGCGTTTTTTGGCTGCTGCATCTTCCACATCCGCAGTACATGGGCATTGGTATGTCCGACGCCAAGAAGTACAACGGTATTGCGCCCTAGCTGTTTTTGCACTGGATGGCTTTGCTTTCCGAAGATGAAATTCCACGATCAGATTGCGACATTACGAAATGTGAATCGTATTAGGGTGTGGCGTGAACGAAGCCATTCTATGATTGATTTGTTGTTCAAGATTAGCGAAATCCGATCTCGAATGACAGTACAGTCCACCGCAGGAAAACAAAACTATGATTCATTCTTGACCAGCTTGCGATCCGGTACAAACCGGACATTCATGCTTGAATCCATCGCCGTTTTTTTGATTCTTGTGGCGTTCTCTTCCGTTGGAACGCCGGGTATCAACGAATCCCATTATTTGACGAAGGCCAAACATTTCTGGAATCCGGAATGGTGCTCCGGGGACCTGTTTTTGAATTCTGCCGATGCACATCAGACTTTTTATGTCGTACTTGGCTGGCCGTTGATGTTCCTGTCGCTCGATGTATTGGCATGGTCCGGGCGGATACTTTGTTGGTTGGGTTTTTCCGTCGTATGGGTTCGATTGAATCGTACGCTGTCAATTCGACACGGATTTGCTCCACTGACGGTTGCCCTGTTCGTGCTGCTCACCGAACGATTCGACATGGCTGGTGAATGGGTCATCGGTGGATTTGAAGCCAAGAGTGTCTCCTATATTTTCGTGGTTTGGTCTCTGGAGTTGTTCATTACCCGGAAGTGGAATTGGTTTTGGCCGGTTCTTGGAGCCGCCATCGCGTTTCATGCCGTGATTGGAATTTGGGCGCTGTTCGGTTTGCTGGCTGCCACCGCCATGACTGTGGTGATGCGGCGTAAGCCAAGCCAATTGCGATCCATTCCGCACCACCTCAAAGTAAATGCGTTACCGTTGACCGTTTTTTTGTTGTTGGTTGCAGCCGGCTGTTTGCCCGCGATATCTGTCAATGCCCATGCTGCACCCGAGGTGATTGCAGCTGCAAACGAAATTCAAGTCCACCAGCGGATCACGCATCATTTGCTCTTCGGGAGTTTTGAAACCGTTCATGTGGCCCGATTTGGAGTCCTTGTCGCGCTGTGGTTGATGTTGATGCAACTCGTCGTCTGGAGCGATGACTATCGGCGACTGAATTGGTTTTGTACTTCCAGCCTGTTCATCAGCCTTGCAGGCCTGGTATTGAGTGGATTGGCTGAAGATCAGGGCTCGTTGAGCGGTTTGGCCAATTCGATGTTGCGATTCTATTGGTTCCGATTTTCAGATTTTGCCATTCCGTTGGGACTGTCGATCGTAGGTGTTCGTATAGGTGTCGAATTATTGAATTCCAATCGGTCCTCAAAACGAATAATTTCACTTGTATGTGGCGTGACCATCATTTTGGCAAGCTGTTTGCACATCTATGAACTGCGTCGCGATTCGAGACCGCCAGCCGATCAGGCTTCGTTGCCGACCTATGAGAACGAATGGCTTCGGACGCAGCAAACATTCGAAAATTGGAAAAAAGCGTGTTACTGGATCGAAAGTAACACTCCCACCAATGCTGTTTTTATAACACCGCTGCAGCAGCAGACTTTTAAATGGTATGCCCAGCGGGCTGAATTCGTCTGTTGGAAAGACGCGCCTCAGGACGCAGCAGGAATTGTTGAATGGCAGAGTCGTATCTATGGGTCGACGGATATTGACTATAGAGTTCCTGGAGGTTTCCTGGGTTTGAACGAATCGCAAATCAATCAATTCACGGAGTCGTCTCAGGTCACCCACCTGATTGTTCCGCAATCATTTGAGGACGCTGTTTTCCCAGAACAGGAAAATGACAAACTGCGCGGCAGGTTAACACGCGTTTATCCGCCGCAGGCCGAGGATCGCTGGACGTATGTCGTGTATGAAATCAGTCGACGTCCGATTTCCATTGATGCAGCAACTCCAGAGCCTTCATCGGCGATACCTGGTTCGGGTCCAGCTTGCGGATCTTCTCGATAAGTGGATGGTCAGCAATCTCGAACAGTGTCATTTGCATTTGTGGCTGGCTTGAGCCTGAAGCCACAGCGGTCAGAGACTCGCGTTCCGAACCAGAATTCTTGTCGGATTCAAGGCGTTCCAATATCTGTGCTGCACGACGGTTGACCCAATCGGGAACCCCCGCCAATTTGGCCACTTGAATTCCATAACTGCGATCAGCCGCCCCCGGCATGATTTTGTACAGGAACACGATTCGTTCTTCCCATTCCTGAACGGCCACATTGTAATTTCGGACGCCGGTGAGGGCTGTTTCCAGAACGGTCAGTTCGTGATAGTGGGTGGCAAATAGTGTTCGGCAACCAATATGGTCGTGAATGAATTCGACTATCGACCACGCCAGTGAGACGCCGTCATAGGTACTGGTTCCGCGCCCGATTTCGTCCAGGATAACCAGCGACCGGGAGGATGCGGTGTTGAGAATTCGCGCGGCTTCCGTCATCTCGACCATGAAAGTGCTCTGTCCGCGACTCAATTCATCACTGGCCCCGATCCGGGCGAAGATGCGATCCACGACACCGATCCGCGCCTGTCTGGCAGGAACATAGCTGCCGATCTGGGCCATCAATGTAATCAGTGCCACCTGCCGGATGTACGTGCTCTTGCCCGCCATATTCGGACCTGTGATCAAATGCACGAAACCATGTTCATCGTCGATTGACGTATCGTTGGGAACAAACGCGCCCGTCGGTTCAATGATATCGAGAATCGGGTGTCGACCGTCAGTAATGAGCAGCGATTGATCTTCCGACAATTCCGGTCGGCAATACGATTGGGAAGTAGCCAATTCCGCCAATCCGGCGATTGCATCGAGCGTTGCGATGATTTGCGCGATTGCTTTGAGTCGCGTGGTGTAGGTGCGAACGAATTCCCTGAGAGTGGAAAAAATGTCATTTTCCAATGTCAGCGCCTGTTCATCCGCAGTTAGTACCTTTTCTTCATGCTCCTTGAGTTCGGGAGTGACGTAGCGTTCAGCATTTTTGAGCGTCTGTTTGCGAATGAAGGTCTCGGGAACCCGTTCCGAATGCGTGTTGGTGACTTCCAAATAGTAACCAAACACCTTGTTGAAACCGACTTTCAGACTCGCAATACCGGTCTGTTGGCAAATGGTTTGTTGGTAATTTGCAATCCATTGCTTCCCTCCCGACGCCAGTTTTCGCAGC
>JBGSXT010000343.1:0-1926 GCA_041751295.1 Mariniblastus sp. | reverse complement strand
GATCTACGATTACTTGGAATTCAAGCCGCTGCTAAACGAACCGGAGTTTCAGGCGCTTGTTCGTTAAGTGCTGGCCGTTAAGCTGCGGATTCTTTCCGCCAGGCATTCTACTGGCAAACCGACAACAGTGGATTCCAGACCACGGACAATCCGAATCCAGTTGAGTCCGTTCTGGTAGCCAAAGGCTCCGGCCTTGCCGATCCAATCACCCGAATCGAGATAGGCTTCGAGCTGCGGTGCGGCGATCGCATCCATTTGCAACTCGGCCGATTCCGCCCAAGTTCGAAATGCATTCGACGGTCGATGCCAAACCGTGACGCCGGTCAAAACAGAATGGCGTTGGCCACTCAACAGCCTCAGCATTTGTCGGGCGTGATCGCGATCCTGCGGTTTTCCCAATCGCTGACCATGACAAACGGCAATTGTATCGGCGGCGACAACGACTGCCTGATCCAGCGTCACCGCGACCGCTGCAGCTTTTCGCCAGGACGCTTCCAGCACAAAATTTTCCGGTGTGCAGGTTGCACTGACACCGGCTTCGACCGTATCGTCGGGTACAATCACCCTAAAGTCGAAACCAAACTGTTCCATCAGCTGTTTGCGCCGGGGTGAACCACTGGCTAGAACCAGATGATGCCCATTCAGTTCCGATACCCGATTGTTTATTTCTTCCGACATGAATGCGCGTGACTCCGGAACTAGACATCATTTTCGAAGATAACCATTTACTGGTTGTCAACAAGCCGGCTCTGTTGCCCACCATGGGTGCAGAACGCGGGCGGACGAGTCTGTTGGATCTCGCCAAGGAACACATCGGCTCCAAATATGGCAAACCGGGTAACGTCTATTTGGGAGTGGTCAGTCGGCTGGACGCATTCGTTTCCGGAGTCATCGTGCTGGCTCGCACATCGAAAGCTGCAGCCCGTTTGAACCAGCAATTCGCCAATTCCTGGACGGAAAAAAAATACATCGCGATCGTGCCGGCCGAACGTTGCCAGGCTTCAGCCGATCTTGAACATTGGCTGTTGAAAGATGAAGCGAACCATCGAATGATGACCGTAAATCGGCAGCAAATGGGCGCGAAAAACGCGCAGCTGCGATATCTGCGAATGGGACAATTCGAGAATCTGAACCTGATCGAAGTCAATCTTTTGACGGGTCGCAAACACCAAATCCGCGTTCAATTGGCCGCATCCGGCTTGCCGATCGCCGGAGACAGGAAATATGGCAGTCGGATTCCGTTCCAGCCCGGCATTGCTCTGCATAGCCGCAGCCTGACCATTGAACATCCGACATTGAAAACCAAAATGACTTTTACCAGCCGGCCGCCCGACTATTGGAAGCTGGATCGTTTTCGTTGATCAGATTTAGTATGTGTTTTAGCAATCCAGTACGTACCTTTTGCCGAAAGGTACGTCGCCGAAATTGCTGATTGACAGCCGCTTCAACTTCCAGTTCGGCAAACCGGACGTACTTTTAAAACACGTTCTTAATTCGGTAAAGCAGTTTTAACCACGCGGAATTGGCGAAAAATAATGCGATTTCAATACGACAATTTGATTTTTGAAAACGATTGACGCTAAGATATCAATTGAGCAGCCCCTTTTTTCAGACTGTGCTGGGGCGCCGCAACCGCACTCGTCACCGCGCCAGACCCGCTTTCGAAAGTACAATGAGCGACAATCGCAAATTTCGTGAATCAGCGGTGGCCAGCAGCTTGGTTACGGAAGACCAATTGCGATTGGCTGCGGCGCAGCTGCTGCAACAGAATTCCGGACGCCAAACTGCGGTTGAGATTTCGGATCGGAAACTGGCGGCGCAGCTGGTGAAGATGAAGGTCATTACGGCTTATCAGGCCGATCAGCTGCTTTCCGGCCGCAAGAAATTGAAGCTCGGTGCCTATGTCATTACCGATTGGATCGGACA
>JBGSXT010000342.1:0-7138 GCA_041751295.1 Mariniblastus sp. | reverse complement strand
AGAATATTGAACGGTCTGCGGAGGGTCCCAACGGGTCGAAAATTGATCAGGCAGCTTCCGAGTTTCGCGACCAGCTTGATCGATTATCGCCGCTACTCAGACAAGCTGACGGCGACGCCAGTGACGGCAGATCGCCGATGCGAGTCGTCAATGCACTGCTGCCCGAACAAAGTTCGCATACCGCGTCCATCCTGAATTCCTTAAACGAACTGGATACTGACAATCTGCAATCGAAATTGGGCCAGATTCAGCAGAATTTGCGAAATGACGCGATACAGATTCGCAATGACATTTCAGGGATTGATTCGCTCGCCCGTGAATTGTCGGAAAACCGGATCGTCGTCGATTCGATATCGGACGTTCGCATACAACCTACGAATCCACTTCCAACTGGGAGCAACCTGCTGCTCTACGCACTCGTCGCGATCGGCATCGGAGCGGCGACTACTCTGTTCCATCGACCGGAACTGGAAGGAATCGGATTTGCCACACCCGAATCAGTCAGCGCGGGCCTTGGATTGCCGATTGTTGCTGAATTAAAATCAACCTCTGATGAAAACGAACGGGCGTCGGGAATCCACGCGATCGCCAACTCGATCGTCGGCTACTCCCAGGTCATTTTGTTCGGTTTCGGATTGCTGGTCGTACTGTTGTGCCTGTTGCACAGCGACCTGCGGACTGCCTTCCTGGAGAATCCGATCTTTGGCTTGGCCAGATTGTCCGGGATGTTTTTTGGAAACTGATCGCTGCTCGAATGTCAGAATCACATCGTTTTTTGATCCGCAGGTGAAGCATGTACGAACAAAAGTTCAAGTTGAAGTCACGACCGTTTACGTCGACGCCCTATGTACCAGATTACTTTGCGGCCGAGTCGATTCACCATGCAATGTCGCAGGCACAACAATGTATCGAACGTTCATCGGGGCCAGTGATCGTGACCGGCCTCCCCGGAACTGGCAAATCGCTGCTTTTGGCGATGTTGGCGGAACAATTCAAAACGGATTACAACGTCGTTGCTTTGGCCTGCACCCGCATGGTCAATCGAACGGATCTCTTGCAGAACATTCTGTTCGAACTGCAGCTGCAGTATCGCAATCTGTCGGAAGGAGAATTGCGATTGAGCCTGATTGATTATCTGAAAACAAAGAACCCCAGCCGCAGCGGCATGTTGTTGCTGGTCGATGAAGCCCACAGCCTGTCCCCCGATCTGCTCGATGAACTGCGGCTGATCACCAACTTTGTTCGCGACGGTCGGTCCCAGGTTTCGCTGGTCATGGCTGGATCGTCGGCCCTGGAAGATCATTTGATCGAGACTAAATCCGAATCGTTTAACCAACGAATCGCGGCTCGCTGCTACCTGTCGAACCTACGCCAAACCGAGACCTTCGAATACATTCTGACTCATATCGATCGGGCCGGCGGGAATGGGGACGAATTGTTTACCGGTGAGGCACTCAAAATTATCCATCAATCGAGCCAAGGTTGCCCACGGGTCATCAATCAAATCTGTGATTGCTCGTTGCTGTTGGCCGCCAACGCCCAATCCGGACGGATCACTGCGGATATCGTGCGGCAAGCCTGGAACAACGTACAAAGCATTCCCGGTTCACTGCCGATGGAATCTGCCGAGTCCAATGGCACGACCACAAATGCAGGCTTCAGCAACGGTGCGAGCCAGGGCGTTGTCGACGACATGATGACGATCGAATTCGGCCAGCTGCATGACGAGAACAGCCAGTCCGCTGAATTCCACCCTGACCAGGCCCAGCGGAACGGCACTCATGCCGTTGCAGGCACGCAATCCACCCGTTCATCAACGGACTCGAATGCCGACTTCGGCCCACTGCACGAACTGCTGGATACCACGGCCGCATCAGAAACCAGGAATGCAGCCTGCCAGCCCGGTCAGGGAACCATTTCCCGCTGCGTCGATTCCGACAGCCAACCACGCATGGCCGATTCACCAAACTTCGAGAATCCGTTCGAAGAACATTTCGACCACGAAGAAAAAATCAACCTGAAATGGTTCCCCATCGTCTCCGAACAGAACCTTTCGTCACTGATGCTGACTCGCGAACAACTGTCGATACTCGACGCGGTGGAAGCCAGGCCAGCACCAATCATTGCTGACGAAACGACTGATCGGTTGTCGATGTTCACCGCCGACGATTACGACAACCTGTCGCACCAAACTTTCGATGCGCTGGACGATCTCACCGACGGTGAAAATGACGCTGACTCTGACTCCGAACTGAAACTCACTCCGGAAGAAATCAACAGCCTCGAACAAATCGAAGTAGACGTCCGACGCCTGCAACGTGAATTCGCGACGTCGCGGCCCATTCGATCAACAACGAAAAGCCAAACGACTTATGTCGCCCGGAACAATCAGCCGCTTGAAGAGTTCATGCAAACATGGCCAGTCCCCATTACTGAGTCGAAAACGAGGGGGACAACTGACAGCCCGCTGAAAGCGGAGAGCAGCCAATCGCAAATGCGGGAATCATCGCGCATCGTCAATGAACGGACCGACGATCGCGATATCCTGATCGTCAACCGTCCGGATCACTTGCGCCACTCGGATTCCCTCGATCATGTTGATGCCCAAGTTCCAACGCGTCTGTTGACCACTGGACATGCAACCCGCATGGACTACCACCAACTGTTCCAACAACTCAGACAGAACCAGTAGTCACACCTCCCCCATTCCTGGGCCACGGAAGGTTAAATCATGGCGAATCAGAATCCAAAACAATCCTCCCCAAACCGCTGGCGAACGGATCAGATCGGCGACTTGAACCAGCCGATGAATTACTCGTCCCAACCGGCCAGCGGACGTCGAATTGCGACCGTTTCCATACCCGATCTGCGCGCCCAGGACATCGCGTCGCTGACCTCGTTTGATTCCGGATCAGCACAACCGCCCGTCCGCTCTTCCAAACCCGAATCGATCCGATCCGCGATGGAGAAAATGCCGTCGAATGTGAAAGCGGCAGCTGTGAATGTCGCGACAGTAAACACGGCGACCAAACCCGCCACGCAACGAGCGTCCGACCTGCAATCAGTCGCCACCAGATTGCGTCCGTCAACCAATACCGGCGTTAATCCCAGCGCCAAATCCAGCGTTAATCCCAGCGTTAATTCCAGCGTCAAAACCAATTCGTATCTGAATGACTTTGAGACGCCCGATCCACAACTCCGACCATTGATTGAGTCGATTCTGGACCATTATCCGCCGGGTGGTTCAGCGATCATCATGCTGGCCGGGACTGAACGCAACCCACTGCTGGATGTCACGGTCGCCAGCATAGCTGTCGCGATTCAAAACCGGACCGAAGCGAAAATTCTGATTATCGATTCCGATTTCGACAGCGGCAGTCTGACCGGCAAGCTTGATTGCAGCGGCCAATTTGGACTCGCCGATCTAACGACCGGCAACCAGCACGATTGGAAAAAGGGATTGCGATCGACCTGTAGACCGCAGATCGACTTCCTGCCGATTGGCACGGGACGGATTGAAACAGCATCACAGGGCAACGCTTTGCTGAAAACAAACTTGTCTAACATCTGTGCCGGATACGGCTACGTTTTCGTCAACGCCGGCGACGCTCACGGCATCGCGGCCACGTCGTGGAGCCAGCACGTCAGCGGCACGTATCTGTTGGTCAGCCAAACCCGCGCCAACCAGACGATCGCCAAATCAGCCGTCAGCCAATTAACCACCTTTGGTGCCCGGCTGATCGGCTGTATTGTCTCCGATGTCGGTTAATGCGAGCGGCAAATCGCCCTACATGGACTGATTAGCACCTCCCGGACCGATTGGCACATACATTCTATATTCTTTCGACCCCAAATAGAAAACGGCCAGTCGCTCGTTGCGGCCGGCCGTTCCCTGATATTACACGGTTGCACGTGTCAAGTTGCTTCGTCGCGAAACTATGTTTCGCAATTCGCACTCAATTTATTTCCCTGGCCCCGGAATGACTTCCAACGTGTTTTCGAAAACATTATCAGCGACGGCAGTTCCGTGTTCCACGCCGAAGTTGGCGTCAAATATCCAGTGAATCCCCAGATAAATTCGACTCAGTGCATTCTCATCGGCCGCTTCGCTAAAACTGGTGAACGAACGAGGTGACAATGGGCGAACGACGCCATTCGAATCGGTTGTTGTTCCATTCAATTCGTCCGAAACAAACGTAAATGCAATATTGTCCGTTCCATAGAAATTCTCCAGAATGCGAAAAGTGGCAGCGCCGAACGTCGCATGTCCAGATGTATAGGCTGGAAACGGAGGCGTGAAATCCAAGCCGATCAGCGTATTGCTCCTTGGAGCGCCCAATGGCTTCCAAGTCGGATCTCCTGTCGTATTCGGATTGCCATCGCCTAAGCCGGTTGGACCAGTTCCTGGGTCTGCTTGTTGGATACCAACAACCGGTCGCCAAAAATTATAGTCATACTTCGAATTCCACGAGGTAATCCCTGCGTCCGCCTGAGCAAGATTGACCAAGCAAAGCAGCCGGGCGTTTTCCGCTTCCGTGTTGGCTTCTTGAATGGCGATATGTACCGCAATTTGGTTGTACAATCTGGGAGGAACTCCGATTAAATTGGCTCCGTCATACGCCCAGAAAAGCCCAATTTCGGTTTGTGCGGGAGTCCGGCTAGTCGGAGTGATGATCCCGTCACCGCCTAAATCTTTAACTTGATTGTATGCATCGGCATATGCCTGGCTGGTCAATGCTGGTGGTGCAGGTACCTGGAACAATTGTGGAAACGGAATTGCGAAAGTATCGACATCGTCCCATTCGGGAGTCAGAAATCCTTGGCCAGGATTGAATGGATCCAGCTGATGTTCACCCGGTTGAATTCCGTCTGGCCAAAACTCCGGAGCGTTTGATCCATCGTTACGACGAAGAGCAAGCATTCTCCTTGCAATTGATCGCCCGACGTTCCGACCACGTGCCTCGAATCCGCCCGCATTGGGCACGGCAACCAGATAGGCCTGCAATGCGGCCGTAAACACCGCTCTCTGGTTCGGATAAAGTGCTCTCAAAGTGTCGTGGGCCGCCTGCGCAACGGCTGCATCAATCGACGCCAGTCCGCCGGGCGCCTGGTTAAACTTGTAGGTTTCGGCTTGTCGATCAATTGAGTTGTAAGCATCGTACATGGCTGCGTGAATAATGGCCAACGCGCGTGCGCTCCGCGTCGGGCCGCCATGTTCTGCATTACCAAACGTGCCCGAGTGATCGTCTGCACAACATTGCAAACAAATAGCATTCCAATCCAAAATGGAGTCCCTGCCTGGGGGATCCTGAGCAGTCGCATCCGTTCCGGCAAAGTAGGATATGCTGCAGCCTGCAACAATCGCTAAGGTAAAAAATCGACGTTTTGACATCTTCTGTCCTTTCGAGTGGGTAACAATTGTTTGTATGACTCAGCACAACAATCGCCATGTTATTTCAGTTTTACGTGATGTCAATCACTAAAATCGTTATCATCGGGATTTCTTCACACACGTGAGGTCTGTTGAACGCTGCGCAAAACAGGCAGTGAGTTTCGCCTCCGCGAACCACCGGAATTCAAATTGGAATCGACATATTTTTCACGAAAATAACCAACTCGCTTGAACTCGACGCAAACTGGCCAGCATCGAAACGATAAGACAGCGACGTGTCTGCATCAACTCGCAAAACCGCCCAAAGAAGCCGGGAACGAACTTTCGAAAATAGGCGTATTTTCCCCATTGCTTTTTTTGAGCATTCGGGTGCCTTATCTTGTGGTATTTACGAATAAACGTGGACGGGTCCACGTTTGTTCAAATCGCATTTTCGGTAAGCCCTCTAATTTGACTTGAAACCTGAAGATTGCATTACTACATAAAGATTGCAACACAACCAAACGTGCCGTTATTACACGCGAACGCGAAATGGGGAGAGAACCAGATCTCCGTTGCGCGGAAACGGCTGTGGTCCCCGATAACGAATTCAATTATTCCGAAACAGGTTCGCTACCGTCACGCGTTCCAAATGCGCGCCATGTCGCCTGTGAAATTGAATCGACGACAAACCGCTCTGAACCATCCAGCAACAGGGCGTTAACGCCGCCGGGATGATGACTGCGAGAGGGTAAACATCGATACCCGTACGGCGCGTTGGCCGGTCCCACGGGTGCATTGGTCCAATCCACGTCATACACAACTCCATCGCTGTGCAAGTATGGAATTACGGTGTTCGGCGGGAAGGTCGTTGTAAGTGCACTCTGCCTCGATCGACCGGTGACCCACTGTGTGCGACCAATGTCGGGGTCGAAATTACCACCGTAGGCAATGACGTCTTCCGGAGTATTTGGTGGCGGTACATTTGGCCCGGCCGGTTGACCTGCATCCGCCAATACTGGATTAAATGATTTTACGTCAGCGACCCCAAGGGTGTTACTCAGGCCGTCGTGGATTGCAGAAAAATTGAGATTCATATTATATCCAAAAGCTCCGTCTCCTCCTGTGACGGTTTCTTGATTGAGGCCCAACCAGGTGCCGATATTGTACGCGTAATTGCTGGGATAAAACTCAACTCCGTTTTCAAAGCGAGTCCCTTCTTTGGCATCGCTGGGGCAACGGAACAACGGAATCTTCGTTTTGCAAATTTCAGGTTGATCGATGTACCCGATATCAAAGTCAACTAAACTGTGCAAGTTATTTTGCTCAATGAACGGTAGAATTCGAGCAGACGCAGAATACCCGGAAAATGTTCCGTTTTGGACAAGGGTCGCCTGCTGTGGCAATCCGTTGTGAGTTTCATGGTACAGGTGAAGGGCCAATCCCATCTGCCTCAGGTTGTTGGCACATTTGGTCCGTCGCGCTGCTTCGCGCACCGATTGAACGGCGGGCAGCAACATGCCGATCAGGATGCCAATGATGGCGATTACGACGAGCAATTCAACCAAAGTGAATCCATTTCGATCGTTACTTCGAGCAATTAACATTGAATTTATTTTCCGTCGTGTAACATTAAATAAGTAGAATGCGGTTCACCCATTTCAGACTCGTTTATCTCTCATCTTAGCCGAACCATGCGGGCGCTTCAAGTATTTCGCAAAAACTGGCTCAGGTTTATAAATCAAGCCATCAAAACATGAGGATTTT
>JBGSXT010000341.1:0-2309 GCA_041751295.1 Mariniblastus sp. | reverse complement strand
GCCGGGCTGGCTGCACCCGATTCGCCGTTCCAAACGAGACGTCGTCAGGTGATCCCCGCCGAGTTCGTAGACCAGGAACCGACGCTGGCCAATGACCCAAACCTGACTCCCGAAGTTCCTGGTTTGACGGATGCGGAGAGTATTGAGAACTGGGATTTGCCTTTCGAAACCGCCGGCAAAATTCGAGCGGCAGACGATAGCTACTGGAACGATTATCGAACGACGCCCAAAGGATTTATTTCCCTGGCGCGGGGTCAGGAACTGTGGAGCAGTCGGTTTGGCAGCATTACTTCCTTTCGAATTCCCAAGACCGCCGGGAAAATCGACGAAGTCAGCCATCGGCTGCTGACCCAATTCGAAACCGACAACGCCCGGTTGGGATTCAAGATCGTCCCAATCAGGCGCAATGCGATTGCTGCCTCGTCCGGCTCAACTCCGTTTGACGCCCTGTTTCTGGCGCTCAGCATGTTTGTGATTGCATCGGCATTGATTCTGGTTTCTCTGCTGTTTCGCTTGACCCTGAATCAACGGACGACGGAAATCGGCATCCTGCTGGCGACCGGATTTTTTCGAAGCCTGGTTTCACGACTCCTGATGATCGAGATGTTTGTCGTCGCGATGGTCGGAGCGATTTTGGGCATCCTGCTGGGCGTCGCCTACGCAGCAATCATGATCTTCGGATTGAAGACGTGGTGGCTGGGCGCGATTTCGAAACCCGTTCTGAATCTGAATGTGACTCCTTTCACCCTGGCGATCGGTGCCGTTTGTGGATTGTTGGTCTGTTTTTTAACTATCGCATTGACGATTCGCAGCACCCGACACAGTTCGATTCGACAGCTGTTGTCGGGTGAAATGGCAAGCAAAACGACTTCCAACAAACGCCCATCGTTTTGGTCGAGGCTATTGGTTGGGTTGTGTTTGGCCGGTTCGGTGGCACTCTCCATCTTGGCCAGTCAACTGGGTGGCGAGCCTCAGGCCGGAGCCTTCATGGGTGCCGGTTTTCTTGTATTGTCAGCGGCACTGATCGCGGTTTACCTGTTTTTGAATCAGGATGCCAATCGAAAAACCCCAAGATTGACGCTGGGCAGTCTGGCATCGATCTCTGGAAAGCGGAATCCTTTGCGCAGCACGCTGACCATCGGACTGGTCGCCGTCGCCAGTTTTCTGATCGTGGCCGTCAGTTCATTTCGATTGTCTCCTACTGAGGAAGGGACCGCTGGATTCGATTTCATTGCCAGAAGCGATCAGCCGATTTTCGATAATCTGAATGAAGCTGCTGACCAGGATTTTCAGTCGTTTTCCCTCCGGTTGAAACCAGGGGACGATGCCAGCTGCAACAACCTGTATCAATCGACCCAACCCCAGGTGCTCGGCGTACCCGCCGAGTTCATTGAATCGTTTGATCAAAGCGAGACAGGCTTCCGATGGGCGTCCACGACTGCTGTCGATGCCACCGAGAAAATGAATCCATGGCGATTGCTGCAACAGCCGGTTGAAAACGGAGCCATTCCGGTAGTGATTGATAAAAACACGGCCAACTACAGCCTCAAGATATTTGCTACCGGCGGCGAATACACAGTCGAATTCGACTCGGGTCAGAAAGTGGTTTTTCGAGTTGTTGGTTTTCTGGAGAATTCAATCCTGCAGGGAAGTTTAATTATCGCTGAAGATAATTTTGTCCAGGTCTTTCCTGAGTCTGCCGGATACCGGATGTTTTTGATCAAGTCGTCCGATGGTTCGAAAAGTCAATCCGACGTTTCCCGAATCGCCACCGACCTTGAATCCCGTTTCAGCGACGAAGGTTTTGATGCCCGCGCCGCCCCTGAACTGTTGGCCAAATACCAGCAGGTTCAAAACACCTACATCAGTACGTTTCAAACTTTGGGTGCGCTGGGCTTGTTGCTGGGGACGTTTGGGCTGGCAGCGGTTCAGATTCGCAGCGTCCTGGAACGGCAAAAGGAGCTTGGCTTGATGCGATCGGTCGGCTTCAGCCGCCGCCGACTGGGTTGGCTGGTGCTGCTGGAGAATGTTTGGCTGTTGGCAACCGGATTGATCGTCGGAGTCGGATCCGCACTGGTGACGACCCTGCCCCATTATTTTATTGGCGGTGCCTCTGTGCCTTGGCTGGAATTGGCGGGGCTGTTCTGCATCATTTTCGCATTCGGGCTGGCCGCCTCAGCACTCGCGTCCCACATCATTGCCCGCCTGCCGCTGATCCAATCACTGCGTGTGTAATCTAACCTGTCTCGGTCGGCACTTGCCGAAGTTCATGGTAATTACCTATAATCTTCAACTTCGCGATCGGGATC
>JBGSXT010000340.1:0-4166 GCA_041751295.1 Mariniblastus sp. | reverse complement strand
TCGCCACTCGGCGGATGCCGTTGGCTCACATACTGATTGGCGTCGCGTGATTAACACAAACACAATTCGCGACGCCGCTTCGAACACTTGCTGTTTCCGTGACAATCCTCGAACCGGGCACGAATTGCCCGAGAAGATTCGGAAAAACTGGAAGACCTGTCGCTAATGAGCCGGAATACTTCGATTCTATTCCACTGTGTTGGCTCGCAGCAGGCAGATGGTATCCGATTCAGCACCAGTCCGAAAGGGATAAAGTATCTATTTTCAGGAATTGCAGTATTGAAGCCAGCGCCATTGAGCCTCGGCCAGAGGCAGACCTTACCCTCAGTTTTCTCAATCAAGAAAAGACCCAGTCAAGATGTCGAGCACCACGATTGGCGATTGGTACTTTTCGCATTGAACATGGGAACGCATCGCCGGTGCAGGAAAATACCGCAAATTTTTTAGGCCGATTCGCTACGTTTTGCGAGCAGACTTGCATCTCATGGGTTCTGCAGCGGAACCATCCCCAAGGTAAACCGGCGGCAAACCAGGAAAGGGAGAGCTAGTCAAAAACGAGGCAAGTTCCCGATGTTCTGGTCCTGCCTATGATCTACGCCACGATTGGTTCCGCAGTTTTCGACTTTTGATTCTGGTTGGGAACAGACTCGATCCCAGACGACTGGTTTTTCGGTCGCTTTCGAAACAGGCTTCCCGCCGGCCCGGCGAGAATTGCGGGCAGCAGGATCAGGTCGCCGAGCAATGCAGCAAACAACAGCACGAACAGCAGTCGTGAGAATCGGACGGTAGGCATGAAATCGGCGAACATGAATGCGGCCACGCCGAATCCGCAGATCAAAGTCGTATCGATCATCGGTTTGGCACAATGTTCAAACGCAAATCGGATCGAAGCCAACGACGAAAGATTGCTGTCGATTCCGCGACGGTACCAAGTCAGGAAGTGGATCGTATCGTCAACAGCGATGCCCAGCGCGACGCTGGCGGTCATCACTGAGCCAATTTCAATCGGAAAACCAATCCACCCCATTGCCCCAAAAACAAATAACGGGGGAAGCACGTTGGGGATCATGGCAACCAGTCCGGCAGAAATACTCCTGAGCAGAATGATCAACACCAATGAGATGAACAGAAAAGCGGTCATGAAACTGTTTTTCAGGTCACTGAGTATCTGGTGCTGGGCGTGGTAGAACAGGGGAATCGCGCCGGTGAATCTGGCGGTCACGCCGGGTTCCTTGAATGCCTTGATTTCCTGTTTGACCCGTTTTTGGACCGAATCCAGCAAATTGCCATAATCGATGTCGTTCAATGCCGGAACCCGCAGACTGATACGCCATAACCGATCATTTTTATCATGTTGGATCAGTTTGGCGGCGACCAGATTGGCTTCTTCGTTTTCCCACTTGTCGATGCCGATTTGCTGCTGCAATTTGGCCGCCAGGTTATTACCCTTGGAAAATTGTGGTTTGAACGTCGCTGCCGACATCGAAGCCTCGCCAATTTCATTGACTAACAGGTCCCGTTCAATCCTTTCAATTAACAGCATCTGCTCCCACGATGGCAATTTGCTTTTCTTGTCGAAGGTTACGACGATTTCCAAAGGAACCAGCGGCCCTAGATTCTCCTCCAGCCATTGATAGTCGCGAATAATTTTGGTTCGGTCGGCGAACCGATTCTGAATTTTCACGGAACCCTTCAAAAACGTGATCCCGAAACTGAGTATCAACATCAGACATAAGGTCGGTACCGTGACAAACCAGTGATACCGGCAGACGCGATTGACGAGTACCGACATGCTGTCGCTGACACCCGTCTGGCGTTCGCGACGGGTTTTATGCAGACCTGCTGAACGCTTACTGATCCGACCGCGAAACTGGTACATGACAGCTGGCATCAACAGCAAAATGATGGGCAGGCTGACCATGATCCCGATGGCGGAGTAAATTCCGAACATGCGAATTGGAGTGATTTGACTGGTCGCCAATGAAGCCATGCCGATCGCGGTGGTCAGCGAACACAGCGAAATCGGAGCCGCACCCGCTTTCAACGCAATTCCAGCGGCATTTAACCCTTCTCCATCCTGAACGGCTTTGCGGTAATAGTTGGCCATGTGGATTGCCGCTGAGACGCCCATGATAAACGTCAACGTGGGCAGCATCACCATCGTCAAATTCATGGTGCCGCCGGTCCAATACAGAATGGACAGGCTCAGGAATGCACAACAAAGCGCAAAACCGAGCACGGTCAGCGCGAGGGCAAAATCCTTGAGTCGCCACCAGCTGAGTACAAACACGATCACGACGGTAAGCCACATGAAGTTATCGAGAGCACGGCGACCTTCGATATCCAGCAAAGCACCATCGACTGTGGGACCCGCCATTTTCAGGTCGTCGGGCTCGTAGTCAAATTTTTTCTTCGCCATGTTGTAGACGGTTTGCAGCATATCCGCCCGACTGATTCCGAGATCGCTCCTGGGAAAGGCGAGGACGCAAGTTGTTTCTCCGTCGGGGCCGATTAACAGACCTTGGATTCGTTCCTGAGCCTCCAAATTTCCGATTCCCACAGCTTCGATCCGCGAGATCATCGTTTCGGCCGTCACCACGCGGTCAAAGACGTGCTTGCCGTCGGCGGTCTTTTCCCGTTCAAGAAAGACGCGAAACTCGGTGACTTCTTCGTTTCCAAGCTGGCACTTGTCCCAGCTGACGACGATCATTTCATCAACACCGAATCGCTCGATGAACCAGTCGTAGTCGACGGCCGCGGCAAAGTTTTTTGGCAGCCATTGTTTAACGTCGTTGGTATGGACCTTTAAACTACTGATCGCAGCCATGATGACCGGCGACAAGAACACAGCCGCAATGCAGATGATCGGAAACGACCATGTCGCCAGAAACGAGGGATTTTCATCGACTCGGGGCAATCTGCTCGTCCATTTCGGTTTTGTCTTCAACTTGAACTCAGTTCAGGAAACCGGGAGTGTATTCCAACAAAGTCAACAAAGGATCCGATCCCGGTTGGGTCAGGCTCGATGGAAAAACAATACGTCTGTCTATGAATAGTCTGGCAGTTTGTCGGGAAAACAACAGGTCTGCGACAAAATTTCGAAAATCTTTGGGAAAATCCAGATTGCTAATACTCAATTGCAAGACGCCTTATGGTTTCCAATTTGATTTCGCGCTTTTGCATGGTCTTCCTTCGAGAATCGACGCGACTTGAATTCCAGCGACATTCAAAAAAGGGTTCCAGCCAAAATCAATAAAAAAGCCGCTCCGAATTCGAGCGGCTTTTGGAATCTGTTGTTTCGGTAAGCTGGTTCAGCGCGGCCGCAGGACATTTCTAGTTTAATATTGCTGGCTTCCTTTGCCAAAGTCGACATTGCCGACCATATGGAAGTGATTATGGTCGACATACAGCACTTCGGCTGCTTCTTCGTCGACGAGTGTATGAGGAATGGGCCAGCCGACGATCGTACGTTGTTCGAAATAGACCGTGCATTTGTAATGTACATGGTGCAACTGAACCGGTCCGATTAACGGAACAACTCGCGGTGGATCGATATAATCGGCAATCTTTTCCTTGACGATGGTGACGTTGTTTCGCTGTTTTTCGTACAGGAATGGAGTTCCGCCCTGTACAGGATGAGCCCGTTCCAATGCCCACCAGACCTCGTCATCACTGGGCGGATCGAGGGCCTCGACCGGTCCACCAGCAGTCAGCGGACCCAAGATCGGGACTCGAGCGTATCGTTCGTGAACATAATACTCGTCTTCCTTGATTTTCTGCCAATAGGCTGTGACGGGAATGGGAATGCTGAAAATTCCCAATGTCGGCCCCAGTGCCTGAAAGCAGCCTGTATTCATTAAAACCAGACCGGCAACGGCCAGAAATCCGAAGAGCCTTGTTTTATTGGTCATGTTGTATCGCATCACAAATCCTTCTGTGCACGCGTCCAAACCGCAGCATTTTACGTTCTGTGATAAGTATCGTGATAAGCTGCGTAGAACTTGCGGGTTTTTGCGATGATTCCGGGAAATCCGGTTTTGTAGGTGTAGGTTGCTATCAACATGCTGCGTTGCCGAGGATCAATAACGTTCTGAACGACATCGTTTGTCGACCAAAAATGAACCGCACGATCATTGATCATCATTTCGACGCAGGTCTTTCGCAGC
>JBGSXT010000339.1:0-3616 GCA_041751295.1 Mariniblastus sp. | reverse complement strand
AACGATTGCACTTTTTCAGCGCCGAAGAGGATTGCGCTGAGGAATCTGGAACTTCGTTCATGCTGAAATCGGTTCGTTGGTTATCAAGGTTGGCCGATAACGTACTTCGCGGTCGTATCGACATCGGCGATCGGGATAATCGCTGGCGAATGGTCGCTGGAATAATTGCTCTGATGGTATGTTGCGGACTGGTTTATGGGAGCGTGATGGGAAGCTACGCCAGGTCTCTGGACTCGATCAGGCCCTGGCAGATGTTTTTTTCCGGTGTCAAAGTTCCACTGCTGCTGTCGGCTACTTTTTTGCTGAGTCTGCCCAGTTTTTATGTCGCCAATACGATGCTGGGTCTGCAGCAGGATTTTGGTTACGCGATCAGATCGCTGTTGGCAACGCAAGCCGCGTTGACGATCGTCCTGGCAGCGTTGTCGCCGTTTACGCTGTTCTGGTACGTCAGCGGTGCGGAATATGACCAAGCGCTGGCATTCAACGCCCTGATGTTCGGAATTGCCAGTCTTGCCGTTCAGGTGTTATTGCGAAGACTGTACCGGCCACTGATCGAGAAAAATCGTTTGCATGTTTGGATGGTTCGAACGTGGCTGTTGATTTATTCGTTTGTAGGCATCCAAATGGGCTGGGTCTTGCGACCGTTTATCGGCTCACCCGACAGTCCCACGACATTTTTTCGCGAAGACGCCTGGGGCAACGCCTATTTGGTCGTCTACGAATTGTTTCACAAATTGCTGGTGCAGTAGCAATCGTGTTGATCCAATAAACGTAATTAAGATTTATAGCGTGAAAAAGGTGTCAGTAACGAATGGCACTGTTGGTTGTTGAATCAGGATTACAAGTGCATTTGTCGTAGAAGTTCTCCAAAACGCGGGTCTTCGCGCAGCGAGTCCATCTTCGGATCGACCTTGAGCCAGGCGAGGCGGTAGCAGTGTTCTCCGTAGGCCCTTCCGAGCCAGTGAAATGCGTCCTCTGTCTCGCCCAACGCGGTATACAAATTTGCGATGTCGTGAGAGGAAACATGTTTGTCCTTTGGACATGTCTTGAGCCGATCCAATATTTCCTGGGCCTCGACCCGCTTTCCAGCGAGTGCATAGGTATGGCCCAAGTGCGCCAATGTTTCCATGCTACCTCCCGCCAACGTATGCGCCTGTTGAAGCTCCGCGATCGCTTCCTCGAACAAGCCTTGTTGTTCCAGAGACTCCCCTAACCCTCGATGGGCCTCAGCAAAAGTCGCATCCATTTCCAGCGTCTTGCGAAAATGGTCGATGGCTTGGTCGTATTGTCGGGAATAGTAGTAGGCGAATCCCAGGTTCGTGTTGATGGGAAGCGCGAGCGGGTCAAGCTCGACGGCCCGCTGCATCTCAGCGACCGCCGCTGTGAGCCTGCCAACCGCCAGCAGATACCAGGCGTACCAATGGTGCGCGGTGGAATAATCCGGATTGAGTTCGAGGGCACGTTCGAATTCCTTTTGCGCCCCGGCCCAATCCCAGTCATAAATGAACATGGCAAAGGCTAGCGATACGTGTGCCTCCGCCTGGGTTTCCTCCAGTTCAAGGGCTTTGAAGGCGGCGGCTTTTGCCTTCGGAAAGGCTTCCGCCTCCGCCCAGATGCTGTACGAACCAAGATTGTTGTAGGCATCGGCCAAGCCGGTGTAGGCCAACGAATAATTCGCGTCCTTCTCCAAAGCTTGTTGAAAGAATTCGATGGCTTTCGTCAGTCCTTTTTCCGTTCTCTTGTTCCAATAGAATCGGCCCTGCAGATACAGTCGATAGGCTTCGGTGTCCATCGTGTCACGTTTGACGAGCCGGCATTTGTCTTCCTTCGTCAAGCGCAGCCGCAAGTTATCGGCAATGTCTTTTGAAATCTCTTCCTGAACCGAAAAGATGTCCGCAAGTTTTCGGTTGTACTGTTCGCCCCAGATCTGCGACCCATCCGCGACTTTTACCAATTCGACTCCGATGGTTAACCGGTCTCCCAAAAATTGAACTCTTCCGACCAAAACCGCCTGTATGCCTAATTCGGCACCCGCCACGCACGGATCGATGTCCTTGCCTTTGTATCGAAACGAAGTACTCCGGGCCATGACCCGGAGCTTGGGCAGTCGCGAGAGCATGTTAATGATGCTTTCGGTAATCCCATCGCTGAAGTACTCCGTCTGCGGGTCCGCACTGGCGTTGGCCAATGGAAGCACGGCGAGGGAGTCAATGGTTTTACGACGGCGGCTGGCAGTCTTCTGCGCGTTGGTCTTTGTTACCAGCCCGGTTATCTCCACACCCGAATCGCTTAAAAGCGCTTGCAGGTTGAACTCCAGATCGCGCACGGACTGGAAGCGTCGCTCGGGGTCTTTTTCCAGACAATGCCGGATCGCGCGTTCCAGGCCGAGCGGGTGCGTATTCGAAGTGCCGGTAAGGTCCGGGGGATCTTCATTGAGAATGGCTGTCATCGTTTCGGCGGCGGTGCGTCGGGCAAAGAGGCGTTGTCCTGACAGCATCTCGTATAGCACGCAGCCCAGGGAAAAAATGTCGCTGCGGGCATCGACCGGCTTTCCAAGTAGCAGTTCCGGTGACATTTAGCCCACCGTGCCCACAACGGTTCCCGGATCGGTTTCGGGAAAATGGTAGTCGCCGGTTTCCGCGCTGGATTGGTATTCGCCGGTTTCCGCGCAGGCCGGGGCGGCCGGAGGATCCATGCGGGCCAGTCCAAAGTCGAGGATCTTGACCCGGCCATCCGCCGTCAAGAACAAATTCTCCGGCTTGAGATCGCGATGGAGAATTCCCCGAGCGTGAACTGCGGTTAGTCCCGACGTGATGGCGGCGGCAATTTCCACCACCCTGCGCCAGGGAAGGGCCGATCGCGCAATCAGTTGTCGCAGCGTTTCTCCTTCCAGCA
This sequence comes from Mariniblastus sp., assembly GCA_041751295.1. Classification (GTDB taxonomy): domain Bacteria; phylum Planctomycetota; class Planctomycetia; order Pirellulales; family Pirellulaceae; genus Mariniblastus. The sequence goes on along the minus strand of JBGSXT010000339.1, from coordinate 721 downwards.
ATTCGGTGACCGCAAAAGGAACATCTCCAGTGATACTGAAATCATGGATCACCAGGACATTGGGATGCGAAAGGGCCGCCACCGACTTGGCCTCCCGTTCAAAGCGTGCCAGTCGATCGGAATCGAAAGCAAAATGCCTGGGCAATACCTTGATGGCGACCTGACGATCCAGGCGAGTGTCCAAGGCGCGGTAAACTTCGCCCATGCCCCCAGCCCCGAGCGGTGCCAATATCTCGTAGGGTCCAAGCCGGGTTCCCTCGGCAAGCATAGACGCGGAAATCTTACCGGATTGGAGATTTGGCTGAGTCACGTTTCATCCCTAAAGCGTCGGGAAGAATGATCCGTAAATTTCCTATCGTTGATCAGTTTCATTTTCCCTCCTTTAATACTTACGTTTGGAATTCGCTGGCGGGCGAATACGACGTTTTATTGAACTCAGATCTGAGGAACAGGACGCACACAACAAATATAGCAATCAGTGTCGCATGGACCGCCAGAAAACGGTTCAGGCCTCCTCCGTACATATCGAATATTCCTGCCTGCGGGTCAGCAGGAGCTTCTGCCTGCAGGTCAACATCGATGAAGAATCGTAAGGCAAAGCCACTGAAGTTTGCCGCCATGTGTATTAGTATGCAGTTACCAACACTTCGGGTACGCAAGTATACCCAGCCAATGAAACAGCCCAATACCGTGCCCGTTATGAACTGTATGGCGTTCAAGT
>JBGSXT010000338.1:0-3953 GCA_041751295.1 Mariniblastus sp. | reverse complement strand
GAGGCATCGGATCGCCCGGCTTGGACGGCGATGGACCTGGCTCTGGGGAATCAGGAAAGCCGGGTTCGGGGCCGGTCGGTGGCTCCGGCTTATCCTTGGCCTTTCCAAGAAAACGATCTTTTAGCATCATTGCATCTTTCTTTTGTAAAGTAGGTCCTCGACGCAGACGTTATTCCTGGCAGCCAAAATCATTCTGTTTTTTTTGCCTGAAACATGTCCAGGCAATGTTCGCAGCAAAAGTACGTGTCGCCAATCTCGCGTCCGTGACCAATGATCCGACAACCACAGCATTCGCAAGTCGGCGCGAGCGAGTGAATTGCACATTCAAAACAGTCGAACGTGTGTGATTTGCCCCTTTTGGTGATTTCGATGCATTTGTCGTAATCATTGCCGCACGTATCGCAGACCGCCATTTTCAAGTCCTCGTTTCGATAGGTGATTGATGGAAGGTTGCAAACGGTGTGCCAACTGTTTTTCAAGTGTCGTTGACAAGCATCGTCGTCGAGTCATTTCCCTGATCCAAGGTTCATGGTATCGAAAACTTCCCGTGCTTGGTCTGAGTTTATCCAGCTTGACCGCTAGGCTGCCAGTGTGACGGCAATAGTCAGGACAATCTCCTTATTCATTGGCTACAGGTCGCAGGGAATACTGGTTTTTTGAGCGACAAGGCACTAGCCATCGGTGTCACCAGGCAACTTTTCCCTTACAAAACCGGCGGCTAGTTTCGCGCCGCTCACATTTTGTCTGCTTAACCTAGCGGCATTCATCCTTTGACCGAGGGTACATCACCCTATCAATTGACTCGCATTGGCACGACAAGTGCGTTTCTGTTCAATGTCATTGAATCATGACAAACGCAAGTTCCCTGCATTGAAAAACGTGCATGAGATGACACTACCAGCCAGAAAACAATTGTCACGATCGTGCATTCTCTTAATGGCAGCAGCAGCGTCTGTTCTGTTTGTTTCCGATCAAGCGACAGCCACTGTGCCCCAAGTCCAAAAAGATGTCGCCAAACCAGCCGAGCAACCGGTAACTGAAACGAATCCAGCGGCGCCAAAAAAGGTGGATGTAAAGCCGGTCGCGCGGGACGAAGAAATCGAACAACGACTGACTGAGATTCTCGACGCGACCACCTGGTTTGAGAATGCGGCAGCGGACGTTAAGGACGGCGTTGTGTTTCTGACAGGGCAGGCCGCCGAATCTGAATACAAGTCCTGGGCCTCCGAGCTCGCCAACAACACTCAAGACGTCGCGGCGGTCGTCAACCGCATGTCGGTGGCTGAAAAATCCATCTGGGATTTCAGCAGTGCATTCGCTGAGCTTCGCGAATTTCGCAATAGCGCAATTCAAGTGATTCCATTGATTGTATTTGGTTTTGTTGTTCTGGGAGGAACTTGGTTTTTGGCGAGATTTGCCGGATATGTTTCAGATCGATTGCTGGGAAGACGGGTTCCGAATAATCTGTTGCGCTGGGTCGCCACTCGCGCCATCATGCTGCCGATTTTTATCTTCGGTGTCTACCTGATCCTTCGGGTTTCCGGCCTGACGCAATTGGCCTTGACCGTCCTCGGTGGTACGGGTCTGATTGGGCTGATCATCGGTATCGCCTTCCAGGACATTGCCGAGAACTTTCTGGCCAGCATCCTCATCAGTGTGCAAAAGCCATTTCGGATCGGTGATCTGATATCTGTTGACGGTCGAGAAGGCGTTGTACAGCGGGTGACGACCAGGGGAACAACATAGCTGACCGTGGAAGGCAACCACGTTCAAATCCCGAACTCAAAAGTCTACAAAACAACCATTGAAAATTTCACCGCCAATCCACTGCGCCGATTGACCTTCGACGTCGGTATTGGCTACGACGACCCGGCCAGTGAAGCTCAGCAACTCGTGTTGGACAAATTGAAGGAGCATGGTATGACGCTGTTTGAACCCGCGCCGCGTGTTTTGCTGGAAAGCCTGGGAACATCCTCGGTTAACTTGAGGGCGTTTTTCTGGATCGATGGAACAAAGAACGATTGGCAAAGCGTCCGCTCCTCGTGCATGCGAGTGGCCAAGCAGGCGTTGATGCAAGCCGGGATTTCCTTGCCAGACGAAGCGCGGGAAGTGATTTTTCCCAAGGGCATTCCATTGGTGTTCAACAATCAGGAACTGCTCAAATCGCTGTCAAACAAGGGCGTTGCCCTGCGGGTTGATCAGGAGTCACACGGGACGGTGCCTGAATCCAGCCAACCCGCAGGTAACAATTCTGCGACTCAGCCTATTGAACCTGATTCCAATGAAGCCGAGGGCAATATGGAACCTGAAATCGAGGACCTGAAACGGCAAGCGAAAAATTCCTGGTTGCCGGGCGAAGGGGAGGAAGTTTTGGTCAGTGAAGAAACGGAATCAAAAAACGAATCCGTTCACGGTTTAGCATTGTAGAGCAATTGTCCTCAATGGTTCAGCGTTCAAGTCCAGTTCGACAAATAAGCTTACGGAACAATTAATCAAGACAAGAAATACTCGAGTTCAAACTGGAGAAACGAATGATGCCCGCAACAATCAACGAACGCTGGATCGCATACTGCGACAACATTTCAGCAGCAGCAAATACGATTACCGAATCATTGTCTTCGCAACTCAGTCCAATATCCGAATCGCTAAAACGATTTCTGGACTTCGAAGCACCGACCAGGGAAACCGAACTTTGCCTGCGCATTGCGGAAGGCGATAAACTAAAAGCCAGTTGGGGGATCTCCGAATATGCTTATGCCGAAAGCAAGAACCACGAAGTGATGCCGATGCCAACGCAATCGATGGCCGACCAGGCCCAGATGGTGCAAGACGACTGTCTCAAAAATCCATCTAAAAAACTGCAATGACTGAATTTGCTGCTTGCGGTTGTGTGAAAATGGAAAAGGTTCTCGACATTGGAACGCCACGCGGCGAAATCGAGATCGAACGATTGCAAGATACCAGTGGGATCGGTGTCACGATCCTCCGAAATCGTAAATAGTTAATTTTTTGGTCGAAACGGGTCCGGCGGGAATGCAAGATGGATTGGAGCAATTACGAGTTTTCGCTGAAGAACTGGTCGATCGGCGATACACCGACGGTTTTTTACCTGGAAGTCCTGATCCGGACAACGTTGCTCTATTTGTTTGCCTTGATACTGGTCCGATTCCTGGGAAAACGGGGCGTGGGCCAACTGACGCCTATCGAATTCGTGGTCCTGATTTCGATGGGGTCGGCCCTTGGCGATCCAATGTTCTACCCGGATGTGGCATTATCGCCGCCCATGCTGGTCTTGATCACGATCATTGTTCTGCACCGATCCGTCTCATTGGCGACTCAAAAACGCAAACGCCTGGAAACGTTGGTCGAAGGCGAAGGCGCCGTTCTGCTTCGCGACGGAAAAATAGTTAAGGAAGCCATGGAATCGGAATGCGTCTCGTTCGATGAACTTTGCATGCTGCTCAGGCAACAAGGAATCGAAAACCTGGCAACGGTTCGATTTGCCGCTCTGGAGCCGTCAGGGCAGTTGAGCGTATTCGTGTACAACGACGGAAATCGTTCCGGGTTGCCACTTGAGGCTCTATTATCCGAATCAGGAGTCGAGCGATTCAGCCCGAACGCGAACTTCCATCAGACCGGAGAATACGCGTGTCTTGGCTGCGGTACTTTGCAGTCGTTCGCTGCGGGTCAATCGTTCGTTGCCTGCGAGCAGTGTCCGGACGAAGATTGGGTGGTTGGCAGACCGGCTTAGCACCAATCGCAATGTTCTCGATGCAAGCCTGCGTTCAATCCTGATCGATCCGATCGTGAAACCCTTAATTGCGGATTTGATTTCCAATTGGCGCGTGGTTTGCTTGCCTCACTTTGATCCTTGATCGTACCGATTCAGCCAATTCTAAATCGAGAAACATAATGACAAAAAAAGACCTGTACAACGCCGACGCCAAAGCCAA
>JBGSXT010000337.1:0-5516 GCA_041751295.1 Mariniblastus sp. | reverse complement strand
ATGGCTTTGGTTCGCAATGTGCAAAGTCTGATTGAAAAACAGTTTGGTTCCGGCGGCAGCGACATTGTCGGCCCGTCGACGGCCGTCACAACCTTCCTGCCTGCCATCCTGGACAAAGGACAGAGCGTTTCCACAAGGGTCAAGCGCGCCTTGATGCAAGCCAGTATCGACAACCACTTTGACCAGTTGTGCGAAAGCGGTTATGTGGTTTGCGATCCAGCCACTCAAGACGAGTTGTGGCGAATCAGTTTGCGTCTGGCGGCGTTTCGCGATGTCGATTATGGCAAGTTTGTGACCGACATCCGCGCGTTAATCGATCCGTATGTGAAAGAGACGGTCAGTCATGTACATGGCGTTGCCGAACCCGTTCAGGTCACCTACACCGGCGTGATTCCAATTGTTTACAAAGCGCAGCGCTCCCTGCTGACGAGCCTGGTTAGCAGTACATGGTGGTCATTCCTGACAATCACGCCATTGCTGATGCTGGTCAGCCGAGGATTCCTGGCTGGCCTGGTTGCGATGCTACCCAATATCCTTCCGGTGCTCGCCATTTTCGGAGCGATGGGTTGGTTGGGCGTACCGATCGACATCGGTTCGATGATGGCTGCCAGCATTGCTTTGGGTGTTGCTGTCGATGATACGATTCACTACTTGACCTGGTTCAGACACGAATTGAAAGAAACGGGTTGTCGGCATTTGGGCATCCTTGGAGCCTACCGGCATTGCGCGGCCCCGACGGTCCAGGCATCCATGATCAATGGACTTGCACTGAGTGTGTTTGCCTTCAGCACTTTCATGCCGACTCGCAAGTTTGGTTACCTGATGCTGACCATTCTGGTCGCCGGCATGGTCGCCGAACTGATCCTGCTCCCGGCTCTTTTGGCAAGTCCGCTGGGACGTTCGTTTGAAGCAGCCAAGGACAAAAAAGATTTGTCGCGCGACAAACTCCCTGAATCGCAGCGTAGTCCGGAAAATGAATTTATCTACAGAGTCGACCGAAATCACCTGGATCACGTGCGGGACTCCGTCGCAAGTTTGCAGAGGTCCAATGTCAAATCGGGCCATGTGTCAAGGTCGATAAGATAATTGTGATCGATGTTGTATTGAGAATCGATCACCATCAATGAAGGCATGCCGTTCGACCTCTAAAAAAGGGACCCTGTGCGGACAAATCCTGTCAAATTTTTTTCCTTGTCCATATTTCGGGTTTGTTTGCCATATCGTGTTCCGATGGCGGGTCTCGGCGAAGTAGACGAATCCGAGATAGGTGAACCAATACCCTTCCTGTGGTCGACTGAACTGAAACGGTGAACTCGATTTGCCGCTGCGCTTGTTCTATAGTGTCCGCAATGTTATACCAACTTTACCGATTCGTCCCTGCCTTCGATTCGCTGCGCGACTATTCGTGGCATACGTTGCGTCGCGATGTTGTTGCCGGAGTGACGGTTGCCGCCGTTGCGGTACCTCAGGCGATGGCCTATGCCAGTATTTTTGGCATGCCAGTCGAGTACGGTTTGTACACGGCGATCGTGATGACGGCGGTCGGCGCACTACTTGATTCATCGAAGCAACTGATTAACGGTCCGACAAATGCGATCTCGATTGCCATGCTCAGCGCCTTGGCTGTCGTACCCGACGAACAACGGATTAAAGCCGCTGTGCTGATGGCATTTCTCATCGGCGCAATCCAAACTGCGATTACGCTGCTGCGACTGGGGGACCTTTCCCGGTATATCTCACATGCCGTGGTGGTTGGCTTTACAGCGGGCGCGTCGGTCCTCCTGATTCTGGATCAATTGAAAAATGCTCTCGGGTTAATCGCATGTGGTGAACCCACCGATCATTTTCTCAAGCGGTTCTGGTTGACCATGAGCCAGGGGGGCGCTGTGCATGGCACCACCCTTGCCATCGCGATCGGGACCATCGGCGCAGCACTCGGCTTGCGGTGGATCAACCGACGCTTTCGAATCGTTCTTCCGGAATTGCTTTTGTCGATTGTCCTGGCGGGCGTAGCAGTCTGGTATTGGGAACTTGGCGAGCGCGGCGTCAATCTGATTGACAAAGTGCCCCGATCCCTGCCAAGCTTCCAACTGCCGAACTTCGATTGGACATTGACACGTGAGTTGATCGGCAGTGCCATGGCCATCGCATTGTTGGGCCTGCTGGAAGCTATTGCGATGGCCAAATCGATTGCGGCCAAAACACGTCAACGGCTGGACATCAACCAGCAATGTTTTAGTGAAGGGGTCGCGAATCTGGCGGGCAGCATGTTTCGGTGCTTCCCCGGTTCGGGCTCACTGACGCGCTCACACATCAATCACCAGGCGGGGGCAGCGACCCAATGGTCGGGGGTCATTTGTGCCGGCATGGTGGCCCTGACCGTGGTGTTTCTGGGCCATTTGGCGCAATTTATTCCCCGCGCCGCGCTGGCCGGTGTCCTGTTGCTGGCCGCCACGCGCATGATCGACCTGCCGGGCCTCAGTTACCATTTTCGCGCGACGCGGTTCGACGCCATCATCGTGACTTCTACTGCGCTGGCGGCCGTTTTGATCTCCGTGGAATTCTGTATTCTGATCGGCGTGTTGTTATCGTTCCTGTTTTACGTACCCCGAGCTGCGAAGGTCGAAATGACCGAATTGGTGCTCACACCCCAACGTGTGATTCGTGATCGCCTGCCTCAGGACGACCACTGTCCGTACATTCGCGTATTTAACTTCGAGGGTGAGCTGTTTTTCGGATCGGCTCCTGATTTTGATGACCTATTGCAAAAACTCGAGAACGATTTGGGTGCGGAAACGCGCGTTGTTCTATTGCGAACAAAACATGTGAGAAATCTGGATGCCGTGTGCCTGCATTTATTGCAGGAATTTTTGCAACGGCTGATGGCAAGCGGCAAGCAAGTCGCGCTGAGCGGCGTCCGGGACGACGTCTATACCGCTCTGGCAAATTCGGGAATCGTCCAGCTTTTGGGTACCGAGTGCGTGTTTCGAGAGGTCAAGGAAGTCTGGTCGAGCACCATGAGCGCAGTGCATTGGGCCTACCAGCAGCTGGGTGCAGAACGTTGTCCAAATTGTCCGCACGGCGACGCATTTAATCATCCTCGTGACGGTGGCTGGCATTTCATGAATTAGTCGATGGTGGCCTGTTCGGCGGCCCGGACGATTTCCAGTACTTCGGCGGGGGTTGTGGCGGTTCGCAGTCGCTCCGGGACGTACATGCTTTCGTCAAGAATCGTCGCGATGACAACTTGCAGCCGCTGATGGACGCGGGGTTGACCGGCTGGCGTCAAAAGCACGAACAACAAGTGTGCGCGATCATTGGTGTTTGGATAGGGAATTCCACGCTCGGAGCGGATGATCATCACGAAAGGTCGTTTCAGACCGATAAGGCGCGCGTGAGGCATGCCGATATGTCGTCCCAAGTAGGTCCCGACGCCACGTTCGCGTTCGTCAACGGCCTTCAAGATCAAATCACTGGACACGGGCAGCTTCTCGGGCGCCATCTTATTCAAGGCCTGTCGCACGGCCGAGATCGGATCTTCCGCCTCGATACCAAGCCAAATGCGATCGATTTGCACGGCTTCCGACAAGTGAAACTGTTCTTCGTCCTCGAATTCGTCGCGAATCGTACCGATAATCTCTTCGATCACGTCTTCCAGAGTCAGAAACCCGGTCCATTTGTTTTCGCTGTCTGTGACCAATGCGGCGTGAATTCGTCGTCGTTGCATGGTAGCCAGGAGTGTTTCCAGCATCGAACTCTCCCGGATCGTAATCAAAGGACGGGTTAGTGCTTTGAGGTCCGGTTCACCGGAAGCCACCATCAGCAACAAGTCCTTGAGATGTACGATCCCCACCGGCCGTTGGGAGCTGTCGATGACCAGCGGGTAGCGCGTGAAGCGATATTTGCGGATGGTCTCCAGGTTCTCGTTCCAGGACCGTTGGGCGTCCAGGCACCGTACCTGGGCACGAGGGCGCATCGCATCCCGCACTCGCAATTCGCCGAGGTCAAAAACGTTTTCCATATACAGCAGTCGCCGAAAGGACATGAGCCCGCTCGATTGCGACTGGTCCAGCAGAAATCGCAGCTCGATTTCGCTGTGGTGCTCGTGATGTCCACTGCCTCCCATGCCGAACAACCACAGGATGGCGCCCGCCGATCCATTGAGAATCGACAATGGAATGTAAAACACGGTTCGAAAGAATCTCAAGGGCACAGCGGTGCGCAAGGCCGACGATTCTGCTCGGCGAATTGCCACGGATTTCGGAACCAGTTCGCCTACTACAATGTGCAGGTAGCTCACGAGGACATAGCTGATACCAAATGCGATTCCATGGCTCGTCAGCCAGGCCGCCTGCCCGCCACGCTCGAACCAGCCGCTCGATGAAACGAGCGGCTCGATCAACCGGACAAAAGCCGGTTCTGCCACAAATCCCAATCCAATGGAGGCCAGTGTGATCCCTACCTGGCATACCGACAGGTATTCGTCCAGATGGTCGTGAACGTGTTTTGCCGCCCGTGCCTGTCGGCCGCCTTGATCGATCAACTCCTCGATCCGTGATGGTCGAATTTTTACGGCTGCAAACTCCGCTAACACAAAAAAGGCGTTAAGCAAAAGCAGCAAAACTGCAATCGCCAGGAAAACTGCTACCATCAATGGTTCCATTTATCGGATCGGAGCCTAATTTAACAGATTTAAGCCAATCTGTCAGCTTTGGAGAAAATGCGCGGCAATCAGCGGTTTTTTTTCGGCGAGCGCGCGACCGAGGCGAGGCTGTCGCAGTGGTGAAGCTCGACTTGCGCCTGCTCCTGCCCAACCGCAGTGGGGATCGTGCTTGGAACGAGCCAATCGAACAGGAACAGACCGCGCCCGTCTTGGGGGTCCAGCGGAGCGATGATCTGGCAGGGTACCCGGTAAGGTTGTCCCACGGAACTGACGCCATCGAACATGGCCTCATACCGTGTGTACTCGACTTCGCAATACGTCCCGTGCGGAACCGCAATCAGCGTGATGGCGTCGATTTGGCCATCCGCGCTGGACGGTGAAGCAAACGCCGTCGTAATCATTACTGCGACAACCGCGTGGATGAGGATTTTGTTGAAAGACAAACACAGCGATCGCCCAACGCTGCGACGATTGCGTGATCGTCTACAAAGTCGACCCGATCATCAACGCCATTCGCCGACCAGCCCGGGCCGGGCATGCCGTACCACAAACTCGCATGTTCGGCCCTGTTATAGCATCGCTAATGTGGCCGCACTCGTATCCGGTCTACGGTAGGTTTGTGGCCCAGGTGATCCGGGTAGCATTTTATCGCTGGTCAAAGTGTTTGGCGGGCTGGTGCTGTGGTACGTTAAAAAATCGGGGAAACGGACAGGATCCGACAACCGGTCTCGAAGTCAATGGCAGCGCTAATCCGAAGAACAGGGGTGTTTCCGATCACATTGATCGGTTCACGCTTTTCCAAACAACAGTAAGATCGCATTCATTCCGTCGGAACAGTTCCTTTCCAGTTTTT
>JBGSXT010000336.1:0-2710 GCA_041751295.1 Mariniblastus sp. | reverse complement strand
TACGGAAAATTCCAAGGTGGCGTGACCACGACCACGCCAATCGGATCGCATTGGCTGCCATCAAACCAGCCTTCGTCGTCAAGGGATTGGGAATAGTAATTGGCAAAATCGATCGCTTCGCTGACTTCCACATCGGCCTCGGCTACGGATTTGCCGGCGTCGAGCATCATCGTGCCGATCGTGTCCGCTCGATCTGCGGCAAAAATCTTGCCGACCTGGCGCAGCAACTCTGCACGACCCTGAATTCCCAGCGCCTCCCAAGGGGACTGCGCATCGACGGCTGACCGCAACGCGATTTCCAGATCGTCAGCGTTACCTTGCGCGAACCGGTAGGCTTCAATGCCCGGTCGCGACGGATCTGAACCTGATCCGGTCAAACGATTTTTCGTAATGAATTGGCCGGCGATTTGGATGGGAACGGGTTCTGGTTGCATCACTCGCCACTTTTCCACGATAAGATCGACCCATTGCCGGTTTTGAGGCAGAGAGAAATCGGTATCTGCCGCATTTTCGAACGGGGCCTCAGCGGTGGCAGTTTCGATCGTTTCGGTCAGCCGATTTTGATTTCGACCGGGCTGGTCCGACAAACTCGGATCGGTGGTTCGACTGCAAGCCTTCAAAAACGCATCGCGTTGTTCGATCCAATCGGGCGTTCCTTCTTCCAGCGCGAATAGTGCCCCCAGGAAACTGCCCGGCGCCGTGTTTTCGTCCAGGCGTCGGACCAGATAGGCAACGGCCGATTCAAATTCGTGTTCGTGACAGACTGGAGTGTAAATGATCAACCCTCCCGTACGCTCGCGTACTTCCATCGCTTGTGCATTGGCCATCCCTTCCAGCATTTCGAATTCGACCTGATCCTCGGCCCCTCGTTCCCGCCGCAACAGAATTGCATAGGCGACATCGAACAGATTGTGACTGGCGACGCCAACACGCAGGCAAGGCGCGTGTTCCGGACGCATGGCAAACTCGAGCATGCGTTTGTAATTGGCATCCACATCCGGTTTGTTGGAGTACGGTGCTTGCGGCCACCCGTGCAGACTGGCCTCCACCATTTCCATTGCCAGATTGGCACCCTTCACCAGCCGAATCTTGATTCCTGTTCCAGTTCGATCAAAACGACAGCGAGCCCACGCAGTCAGCGAACGGAGCACGGCAAACGAATCGGGCAAATAAGCTTGCAATACAATTCCCGCAGTCAGCTTCTCAAATTCAGGTTCATCCAAAACGGCCTGAAACGTATCAACTGTCAAATGCAGATCACGGTATTCTTCCATATCCAGATTGACGAACTTCGGACCGGATGAATTGCCTCCAACGATAGCCGCGCGGTAAATCTGTCTCAGTTTTGCTTTGACGTTTTCCAGCGTGGTCGCGTAGCCAGTCAGACTGATCCGGCTGACGACGGATGAGAGTTTAACGGAACAATAGTCGATCCCCGGATTCGTCAGTCGTTGCAAATATTCATTCAGTCGTCGGCCAGCTTCCCGGTCTCCCAATACGGCTTCCCCAAGTTGATTGAAGTTCACGCGGATTTGGTCGTGTTTTCGCTGGGCAAGGTACCTTGCGAATTTCGCTGGCTCGGCCGAGATGATGACATGTGCCGAATCGTGGCGGACTTTGGATTTGACCATCGGCATGACCATTTTCGGGAACAGGCCAGCCAAAAACGCTCCAGCTCGCAGCCCCCATCGGTCCGTTGCTGAAAAATACTTTGGCAGTCCGTACTCGTCGATCAACGTTTCCATCCGGTTTGCAGCCCGTTGCGGTTGATGCATGCGCAGGACCTGGTCGGCAACAGCAATTGTGAATTTCTTGCCGGCTTCATCATCCATCATGCGGGCCATCAACGCCGATCGGGACCGATCGAGTCTTGATTCGTTCGCCCGGGATGCCTGCAGAATTGCCGCAGCCAATCGAACTGCTTCAGCAGCCAATCCAGTTTTTCGGTGGTCAATATGTTCATTCATGAAATGGATACTTCGATTTCAATCACGCTTTGGCAGCGAATTTTCCCATTCGTGTATATTGACTTCAAGGTCGACGTCCAAGGCGTTTGCCAGCCGATTAATATAGTTGAAATAGCCGACGATCTGGACGGCATCATGAATCGCGGCGTCGCTGAAACCGTTCCTATTCAGGTTCACAACGTGATCTTCCGACATTTCATGCGGGCCAGTGGTCAGCTGACTGGCCAGCGTAGCCAAGGACCGGTCGGGCGGCGTCAAATCAGCAGTGCTCCAGTGAGTGGCGATTGCATGCACGAATTGGTCTGCATCGCGGGTTGACATTTCACCTTCCTTTTCGACTTCAGCACGGAGGTCGTCGGCATGTGCCCGAATTCAGTAAACACACCGGTTTTCGGCCGACACAATAACAGCGATCATTTCCCGTTGACATCGCGTCAGCGGGGACGGACCAAACATGATCGCCAGATACATTTCCATACTGGCCTTCAACACCAACGGGTTCTGGCCCATGATCGACACAATGTTCCAGATCCGTCCGGCGCGGGCTGTCGCCTGATCGTACTCCCTCTTCAGCGGACCGGTGGCAGAATCGGGTGAAATTACGTTGATCCAGGCCATTGCAATTCATTTCCAGGCGTTGAGTTTGTTATGATTCTGAATGCTTTAGCAAACGCCAATTTAGTAGGCTTTGTCCCAAAATGGGTCTGACCCTTATGAGGGCGGGCTGATTCGTCGATTTTATT
>JBGSXT010000335.1:0-11333 GCA_041751295.1 Mariniblastus sp. | reverse complement strand
ATCCTTGAAATCCGCGAAACCAATCTTGCGGCTCAACTGTTTTTCCGGAACACGGAATTCAAAGCGGTTTCCGTGCTGCGCGATTTCTATGACGATACGACGGAAGACGCCTACGTGATGCAATATCGTTGCAAATCCGCGACTGCGATTGCGCTTGAGCCCGTCAATCGAATCGCCAAACTTGCAGGCTGAGTCGACAAGACCGGTATGTCGCATGCCGCAACCAGCAAGTCCAACGGCATCAAGACCGGTCTGTGACTGACTTCTCAACATTGATCAGTGACAGTGATCACTAATCATCGCTAATCTCCACTAATCCGATCAGCGAGGATCAGCTCGAAATGGATCGATCTTGTAGAGTTGCTATTTCCCGCCTGATCAATTCCGCTTTCGATTGCAATCGCGACAACAGCTCCGATTCGCGCTTGCCGCTGGCGAACAGAGTCAGGATTGGTTCTCCACAGCCAATTCGCGTACCGATTTTGGGAATATCAGCAACGCTCCGCCGGCCATTCAACGTTTCCAGGCCGCAGAAGTAATCAAATACATTTTGATTGACCGTGAACGATTTGGTGCTGTCGGAAAAAAGAATAGCCTTTCCGAACAACAATTGGTGATCGGCAAAAGCAAATGGGCCGCCTCCCGCCGCGGAATCCAGATGCAGCCTCATGATACTGGGCACGCAGCCTGCCAATTCAAAAATTTCGGCCGAAGCGGTCATGCGAGGGTTGATCTCGATCAGCCAAATTTTTCCTGACAAATCCAGAATCCAATCGATGCCAAAAATTCCGACCAACTGAAATTCGCGGGCCAGTTCATTGCCGATGCGATCGAGTTCGCATTGGCACTCATGACCAACGTCGACAGGCCCAATCGAACCACAATAGCTGAAGGGGTGACCTGAGAATTCTGGTAAGCCGACAAGCTGAATCGTCGATCCGATCAGTTTAGTTGCTATGGTGTCGCTGCAAAAAAGTGAACTGTAAGACTGACCTGCAACGAATTCCTGGTGATAGTAGTCCCGGTCAAGGGCAAGAAGTTCTAAATCGTCCGTTAATTTGCAGCCGGTCCCGTTCGGAGTCCGACCCATTAAATCCTTTCGCGGCTGGCTGCGCTTTGGACTGCGCACAATGCCGGTGCCGCCGGCAGACTTGCGCGGTTTAAGCAGACAATCCGCGACCGTCGCGCCCGTTGGATTTCCCGGCAGACGCACCAGCGGGAATGAAATCTGCTGCGCTGCACAGCGATTGGCTATTTCGATCGGATTGTTCAATCGCTCCAACTGGTTTGGGCAGACACCCACATATGGCAGATGTTGTGAGATTTCAGAAACCAGCTGCGGCCGTTTTTCCATTCCGCCACAAATCACAAACCGATCCGGCCAATCGGCAAGTAACCCGAAGAAACCGCTCGGATCAAAATCGTCCAATGAATCCACGAAGTAAGAGTGGGCAAATTGCTGCAAATCCCAGTCGGAAAACAGGTCAACCGTCGAGCAAACAATTCCGGCGCGGTCGGCACTTTCAGCATATTGTCGGGCGCTGGCTCCGATGATCAATAAAGATCCGCACGCGGGCGGTCGCGAATCCGGATTGTCGGTGGTAGGCACTGGTTCAACAGTCTGATAGTTTACGCTACGAAACAGTTTCGATCGGTCAATCATTTCGATTGACTGGCGATTAACATACAGCCTTTTTCCCGAATGGAGAACGATTATGTCGATGATGATTGGTGAGGCTCTGGCCGGAGACGGAAACGAGATCGCCCATATTGATTTGATGATAGGCAGCAAAAATGGTCCAGTCGGCTCGGCGTTTGCGACGGCGTTGTCGACCCAAAGCCAGGGCCACTCCAACCTGCTGGCGGTGATCACTCCCAATCTGGCCGTTAAACCGGCGACCGTGATGGTCACCAAGGTAACCATTAAAGGAATGGACCAGGCCGTCCAGATGTTCGGTCCGGCTCAAGCTGCTGTCGCCCGTGCGGTGGCCGACTCGGTCGATGAGGGTGTTATTCCCAAAAATCAATGTGAAGATCTGGTGATCGTCTGCGGTGTCTTTATCCATCCGGCAGCCAAAGATGACAAAAAGATTTACGAATACAATCATCAAGCGACCAAAATGGCCATTGCCAATGCGATGACTGGTAAGCCGTCCGCTGACGAAATGGTGGCCGGCAAAAACCAGGTTCATCCATTTCGTGGATTCTAGGAACCATGATAAAGAAAATCCTTTTGCAGGTTGATCACGACGAATTAGCCAGTACATTCGATTCGATTGTCGCTCTCGATTCGGGTGTCGATCAATTGCTGACCTACTCGGATGTAACGCCGCTGGAGATCGAGTCCGTCATGCACGGCGCGATTTTTACGCGGGGTGCCGACAGCCTGAAAAACACTGCTGTTTTTTTTGGAGGGTCGCATGTCGAGAAAACGATCGAGCTGTTCAATCAGGCAAAAAAATGCTTTTTCGGTCCGCTGCGTGTTTCGATGATGGCCGATCCCAATGGCAGCAACACGACCGCTGCGGCTGCGCTGTTGCGTGCGATACAACATGGGCCGCTGGCAGGAAAAGCGGTTACTGTGCTTGCCGGCACTGGACCGGTTGGTCAACGGATCGGGCAATTGGCGGCAGCCGCCAATGCAGATGTACAAATCGGGTCCAGAAGCATTGAGCGGGCCAACATCATCTGTGATCAAATCGGTCAGAAAACGGGAAACCGACCTGATGCCGTGGACGCCGGCGTGCCGGCGTCAGCGGCGACGGCGGTGGCTGCCGCCGATATTGTGTTTGCTGCCGGGGCGACTGGAATCGAGTTGCTCGACAAAAATTGGCTGGAGCAAAACCGATCCGTCCAATTGGCAATTGACATCAACGCGGTGCCTCCGCACGGCATTCCCGGAATTTCAGCGACCGACGCCGGACAAATCCGAAGTGGCAAAATCTGTTATGGCGCGATCGGCGTGGGCCGATTGAAAATGAAAATTCATCAGGCCGCGATTGAGCGGTTGTTTACATCCAATAGCCTGGTCCTTGATTTGGACGAAATCTTCGAGATCGGACGTTCCTTGGCCATGTGAGCGTCGGGCAGCCGCATTATCCAACCACTGGATGCCTCAACGTTTACCGGCTTACTCGTTTGGCAGCGTCGACGAATGGTCGTGGATGATTTTCCATTCGCCGTCGATTTTTCGCAGCACCAGCGAGAAATTTCCGTCGGTACCGACCGCATCGAGTTTCAAGTGCCAATCCCCCAGAACGAGAGTGGACGACGGACCCAACATCGTGACCTCCAAGTGGTCAAACGACAGCAGTCCCATTTTTTCCGGGGGATATTTTTCGCGGTAACGATCGAGTGTTGCCTGCCAACCGCGAATTGTCTTGCCTCCACCAGAGAAGGTCAATTGGTCCGAATTCCAGTACGTGGCCATGAATCCTTCAATATTTTTTTCGTTCCAGTATTTGGCCTGCCGCATCAGAATCGATTCGATCCGAACGGCAGCCGGATCGTCGGATTGCACCGAATGTTGCCACGCGAACGCCTGGTTCGCTGTGATGCTGTTCAGCATCACAATCACCAGTAAAACAGCTGTCAATTGCACGCCAGGGATTACGAGTGTCAACATATGCATCATCTTTGTCATCATCCTGTTCCTTGATCCAAAGTTCTGAAGTATCAGTCGGGTCGCTTTACTTTATAAAGTATTCAATTGCCAGTTCGTCAGCATTGAACGATTCAATGCGGATTTCGCCATCTGTATTTCCGGGCAACAGCAGAATCGTACTGACGTCTGAATGCCTGTCACAAAAATCCCGAACCTGATCCGGAGTCATCACAAAAAAAGCTGTGGCCAAAGCATCGGCGCGGGCAGCGGATGGGCAGATTACCGTTGCAGACAGGCAATGATCGACTGGGTAGCCAGTTCGGGGGTCAATAATATGACCATATCGTTTGCCCCGATGGTAAAAACCTTGCCGTTGGGTCCCGCTGGTCCCCAACGCTGTATTGACGAGACAGATTTCCGCCAACCGACGGCCAGGAGTCGTCGGATGACTCAACCCGATTTTCCAGCCAAGGGACGCTGGATGCGAATTCCGGCTGCGGCACTCGCCGCGCGCCACAACAGAACTTTGTCCCGCATGGACGACGAAGTTGTCGATTCCGTTTTCAATGATCAATGCAACCGCGTGATCGACCGCGAATCCTTTACCAATTCCGCCTGGATTCAGTTTCATGCCTTGTCGGGCGAATCGAATGGATTGGTTGACCGTTTGAAGTTGAATCCAGTTCGACCCGGTCATTTCCAATGCATTCTGTATTTCGGCGTCGGTTGGAATACTTCCCTGACGCCGGCTGAATCCCCACGTTTCCGATAACGTACCGGATGTGATATCGAAGGCCCCGCCAGTGGCTTTGCAAATCCCAATCGCCAGTTCCAGCAGCCCGTACAACCGGGATTCGACTGCTACGAACTCGTGAAATGCATTCCGGTTGATCTGGCTGATCTCACTGTGATCCCGATAGATCGACATTTGATCCTCGAAGGCATCGATCAACGCAAATGATTTCAAAGCCACATCACTTGCGTTTTTATACTCGTGCAAGTTAAGTAACAGCTCGAACTGGCAGGCCATCGCATTGGCTGTGTATTGCTCGACGTGCGAGAATTGCCGGTCGCTGGCGGAGAAACTGGCGGGCGAAGGCACTCTACCATGATCGTCCTGCGATTCGGTTTCGCTGGCGAACCCGGCAGTGATGATATCGCGGCGATTGGAATTTGAACTCGGCTTCATGGGGAGGTCAAAATTCTGGAATTGCTATTGGATGAACGACGGACAATAATCAGTTGATCATGCAAAATCCTGCAATCAGACTGATCGTATTGATACTGTTAGTGGCGTTTACGACTGCCGGGAATTTTACCCCGTCGTTCGGTCAGGACAATCAGGAACGCAGAGCGATTCGGCGGGTAAAGCGGCCCGTTTTTTCTGAAAAGGACGGGAATGAGATTTACTTCGATAATATCTTCGAAGAAGGATTGACCGGCCCCAGACCGGAAAAAACTGAATCGCTGAAATCGAAAACCACAGTTGCCTCTGCTGCGGAAAACTCGACACTACCCAACTGGAGCCAATATGTTACCCGCGAAGCCGTTGAAGACGAGATCAAGTCGATCCAGTCACATTTGCAGTCTCAGCTGACAACTCGCGGTCGTTTCAACAGCCAGTTCGCTGACATCCGCCAACAGTTCAATATGCTGTCCATGTTGTTTGGAATTGTGCACGAGTACAATCAGGACATTCGCTGGAAGCAAAATGCCCATGGCGCGCAAATCGCATTCGCCGATGTGGCCGACAAGACACAGGCCCCTTCCGAATCAGCGTTTGCGATTTCTGTTCAGCGGAACGAGGACTTGACGGAGCTGATTCGTGGAGAATCCGTTGCGTTTGAGTCAACGCCGCCGACGGCCCTGGATTGGCCCGCAGTGATCGATCGACAACCGATCATGGTTCGCCTGGAACAGTCATTGGAAACGGCCCTCAAGCCGGCCACGTCGAACAGTAACGAATTCGAGAAAAATTTGGATTCGTTGTCTCAACAGACCAATATCGTTTCTGCCCTGGCCCAGGTGTTGGTCCAGGATTCTATGGAAGACGCGGACGACGATGGCTATGTGGCTTTTTCGCGCGCGTTGGGAGTGGGAGCATCGGATTTGCTAAAGGCGATTGAGACCCGGGATTTCGAACTTGCATCTCAATCGGTCAACGTCATCGAACAATCCTGTAACGATTGTCATGGTGAGTGGCGTTAACCGGGAGCAATTTTTGACGCGACACTCCAGACCACGTACCAGCTTGAATTCCGGAATTGTGTTCGCGATCGCTATTCCGGCAGCGATGATTGCTGGAGCTGTTGGGTTGTCCGTCCAGATTGTCTGCACCCGGCTCGCCGTTCAATCGTTTGGATCCAGCGCGACAACGATCAGCGCGATGATTGCCATGGCGCTATTGGGCCTTTCGCTGGGGGCGTGGACCGTTGGTCAAATCGCCGACACCGTGAAGAGTCCGCTGCGAATTCTTGGATTCAGCTTTTTGGTGTGCGCCATTTTCGTGGAATACATCGCACATTTTGCTGACGATATTGCCGCACTGATTTTCAATCTGATCGGAAGCACAACAGGCGGGCCAATCGACAATGTCGGGCAGCAGATTGCTTTTGCATTGGCAACGATGCTGCCGATCAATTTCCTGCTGGGCGGCGCTCTGCCACTGCTCGCCAAATATGTTTTTTCTGCAACTTGCCCAGTGCGACCCGTATTTGACCGATTTGGGGTATTGTACGCAGCGGAAGCCTTGGGCGCAGCGGTGGGGTCACTCATCGCGGGGTTCTGGTCGATTCAGTTTCTGGGGCTGCAGTTGACTCTGCACCTGTCCGCGCTGTTCGTTGGCTTGGCCGGTTGCATGGCTTTCGCCGCCGGAATGATTTCAGTCATACAACCGGAGAGAGCCAATCAGAAAGTTGCTGTGCCCGATGCAATTTTTGGTTTTTTTGGACGCACTTGGCTGTTGATCGTGGTCGGCTTGGCGGGCAGTGCCAGTCTGGGAATGGAAGTGATCTGGCAACGCCTGCTGGCCATTCTGTTTGGTTCGGACACGCACAGCTTTTCGATTGTGGCGGCGACGTTTTTGATCGGGATTGCCGTCGGAGCACTGACTTCACCGATCGCCATTCGCAAGCTGCCTGATCTGATTCGGACGTATGGGCTGATCGTAATGGCAATCGGCTTCTCGGCGATTTGCGTAACCAATCTGCTGCTGCGTGTCATCGGTGAAAATCCGATTGGCTGGTTCGGTCAATTGTTCCTGCAGCAGCCCGTTATGGCCCGCTTCGCAACCTCATTTGGTCTGCTGATCGTTCCCACCCTGCTGATCGGAGCCGGATTTCCGATCGCAGTCCATTTGTGGATTCAGGACTTTTCCCGGTCGGGCCGCCACACCGGGCAGATTTATGGCATCGCCCTGTTGGGCAATGTGTTGGGTGTATTGGGTTGTGGTTACTTGCTGATTCCCACTTTCGGACTGCGAATGAGCATGTTGATTCTGAGCGGGTTTTGTATCGCCGGGGGGCTGGCAATATTGTGTATGAGTCTGCGCACACTTGATTCGAAAGTATCAGTTTCCCAGTCGTCCGGTTCGTGTATCGGGTTGATGGTACTGTGTCTGTTGACAGGCTGGGGATGGGTTTCCTACACGACGATCAGCAATTCAGCCGCGATTGGCGTTTCGACCAATCATGATCGCTGGACTGTGGATTACTATCACGAAGGGCCAGTCAATACTGTCGCAGTGGTCAGCGACAACGAGGATCGGAACATTCGCAAAATGATCATCGACGGAATTGCGATCGGCGAGAGTGGCGGTGATGTTGATGAAAAACAGCAGATGTTGGCCCATTTGCCGATGCTTTTGCGGCCCGAAATTGTCGATCAGAACGTACTGACAATCGGGTTGGGGACCGGAATTCTGGCTGGAGAATTGGCCGGGAATCCGGCTGTCAGTCGTCTGACTTGTGTTGAACTTTCACCATCTGTCATCGAAGCGGCGGAAACTTTTTCGGATCTGAACGGTGAGATATTCTCGAACGATAAAGTCAAATTCGTGCAGGCCGATGGCATTCAGTATCTGCTGCGAAACGATGTCCGTTTTGATGCGATTGTCTCCGATGCAAAATCGAGGCCGGGGCATGCAGGCAATGTGGCGTTCTTTTCGCGCGAGTTTTATGCATTGTGCGATTCCCGTTTGACCGAAAACGGGATGTTTGTTCAATGGGTATCGTTGGCGTCATCGACAGCATCACTGGGCACGATCGTGCGAACGTTTGCCGATGTTTTCCCCTATGGCCACCTCGCGATCGCAGCGCCCGGGTCGATTTATCTAGTGGGCTCGAAGCAGCCATTGACGTTCAGCGAATCCCATATCACGCAATATTTCCAACAGGATCATTCCCATTCCTTGACACGATACCATTGGAATTCGTTCGACGACCTGGTATCGATGTATTGGTTGGACCAGATAACATTTTCGCCGATTGTTCAGCCCATTTTCCAAATCAATTCACTCGACGTGCCCGTGATGGAGTCGTTCTCGCTTGACGGTTGGCGCCAAGCGCCAGAAGAAATCGAAAAACAGAACTTGGATTGGCTGCTTTCGATGATCGAGCCTGATCGCGTCGGCACGAATGACAAAACTCATCCAAGTATTGTGAATCAGCAATTGCACTCCGATCATGAACTTGCTCTCAAGTTACGACACGCCAGAATCGCAGCCCGAGAAATAATCGCTGCCGAAATCAGGATATTGAAATCGGGTGATGATTGGCTGGACCAATCGGGCAGTCATTACAAAACAGCCCTGAAGCTGCTGCCATATCTGACGCGACAGCGACGTATCGCCGCTTTTTATCGTCAACTGGCAGAAAACGCGTGCCGCGCGAAAAGAACTGACCAGGAATTCAGCGCACTGGCAACCATCAGCGAATTGAAAGCCAGTTCTGTCAACGACGAATTGCGATTGGCACAAATCCTGATTGAGTATGGAAAGCCGGAACTGGCTCTGGAATATTTCTATCGAGCGACGAAGTTGGCCCCGGAAAACACAAACGTTCGTGCCGAATTCGGCTTTTGCCTGTTAACTTTGGGAAAAAGCGCGCAGGCTGCACCACAGTTCCGACGGGTGATTTCACATCAATCGGATCATGCTTTGGCCCATCTGGGATTGGGAATCGCGCTGGAACAATCGGGCGAATCCGTTGAAGCCAGCCAGCACTTGAACAAGGCTATGGAGAAAGAACCAGCACTTCGCGACCGTCTCGACGATTTTCGACGCGAAATCGACGGTGCCGAATAGGTTGGTCACATTGGCGAAAGGCCTTCGTGGATCGAGCTATAGTTTCTGAATCGAATGGTCCAAACATGGATCCTCGAATCTTGGGAGTCAGGCGAATGTTGAGAATCAGCTGACTACTTAATGTGCTGGGCGGCAGCCATCTGCCAGCCAATATCTGCTGGCATTTGAATGCGATCAAGCTGGACTCGACATTTCAATAAAAGTAATCTCTTCGCGTTAATTCATATGTTGGCGAAATTGCGGACACATGTTTCGAATCCCAAACGGTTTGGTGTGTAGCGCCCTGCTGATGCTGGCGTTTCCACAGACACTGGTAAGCCAGAACCCTGGTGAACTCTCTGCCACCGATCTGCCGGAATTCAAGATCGAAACAAAAATCTTTGGCGACGACCCGCAATCAGCGGTTTCACATAACCGGACTCTGTTTTCCGAGACTTTTGTTTTTGATTTTCGCTTTTCAATGGAGTCCGTCGATGAACCCCTTGAAGTTGCAATTTTTGACGCCAACCAGCGCCAATTTATCTTGCTCGACAGCAAGCGAGAAATCAGGTTGAAACTCGACAACCTGCAATTGCTGCGGATTCTGGATGGAATGGGGAAAGATTTGCAAGAAAACGAAAAAACAGGATTTCTTGTTTTTGAGGAATTTCAGGAAGACTACCAAGTCCAATCAAATCGCGTCACCGTCAGCAACGATTTCATCTGGTATTCTGCCACAGGCGAACGGCCAAAAAACGAATCTGTGCTAAAACGCTATTTCGAATTCCTCGATCCTTACACGTTATTGTCGGTGTCTGACCCTGGCCGAATGCCACCCTTTGCTCGCTTGAGATTGAACAGCGCCGTCAAGAAGTATGGATTCATTCCGACTCAGGTCTCGCTGGTTGTTAAGCCCTCAGAATTTAACAGGTTCGATTTTCAGGCTTCCAGCCGGCACAAGATTGAAGTGAAACTCGATGCCAGCGACAAAAAACTGATTGAAACCGCCAAAAAAAATTGGGTCGAATTCCGTGCAGTCGAACTGGCCGAATACCGTGGTTTGGCAACCGTCGAGGCCTCCAAGCCGGGCAGGAAACGGCGATGATTGGGCAAATTTGAGAATCTGGATTGAAAATCCGGCCATTTAAAGTGGGTTTAGGCACCCTTGAAAGCGATTTCGGCAAGATTAAATCACTTTGATAATTGCAAAACGACGAATCCCGGGATAGACTTTCTGGGTATTAACACAATAGTATCGATATTCCGACAAGTTTTGCCTACGTTTGGCGAAACTTATTTCAAATACAAACATTCATATTGAAAGCCATTAAACCGGTCTACCGTGCAAACGGTGATTGTTTGGTTCTCGTTATGGCCTGAACCGCGGAACAGGGCAGGACAACGAAGAGGCAATCGTGTAATTGGTGTTAAACCGATTCGCGAACGATCACAAATCATACGTGCTCTCATAGTATTTTATTCATACAAGCGCGGAGAGAGGGAATGGTTGAAATCAAACACAGGGAGACAGGAAAAGTCATCCATCGTCTCGATAGCGATACGCTACGCGGGTGCATCATCAAAGGAGTAGAGCTGCGGGGTGCAAGTCTGCAAAATGCGGATTTGTCCGGTTGCCACATCGAAGGATGCAGTCTGAGCGAAGCCGATTTGAATTCTGCAAACCTGACTTGTGCCAGATTCGTGAATTGCGTGATTCAGCGCGCCGACATGGCAAACAGTATTCTGGTCAACGCCGATTTCAGCGATAATGTATTTGATGTTTCGCGATTGACCAACGCAGCTGGGCAGGGTTGTAAATTTCGACATGCCCGAATGAACCGCGCGGAACTGACTGGAGCCGATTTTTCCGGAGCCGACTTTTTCTTTTGCGATTTGAAGTCAACGAATTTCATTGGTGCCAATTTGACTTCGGCGAATCTGTTCGGAGCCGACATGACGGGTGCCAATTTTACCCGTGCCGATCTGCGGCGATCGATCATGACCGATGGCAAAATACTGGGCGCAAAATTCGAATTTGCCAAAATGACCGACTCCATCGGTACTAACGGTCGCCCCTGGGGTTTCACAGCAAAAAACCAGCAGAACAAGAAAAAGTCCTGGTGGAACGTGTTTACGTCCCGGGCTGCCCTGTAAAACAGCTCCATCGAAAATCTCTTCCTGATCGAGAGTTTTGCACGTCAGCGCTACCGACCTCATGGACGGTCTATTTATTAATCGCTCGGCAGAGTTGGGCGCGTTTTGATTTCCGCCCAAACTCAAAAAACGGCAATTTGCCGGTTTCAGCTATCCTCCGAAAGCAAATCGACAAACGCTGCGACGTCGAGCAGAGTGACCGCGCCGTCGCCGTCCATGTCTCCCTCTGCCTGATACGTTCCTGTTGTGATTAGACTAACGAACGGTGCCACGTCCGATAGTCCGACCTCGCCA
>JBGSXT010000334.1:0-2498 GCA_041751295.1 Mariniblastus sp. | reverse complement strand
CTTCCCAGTCCCGGGGTCGTGTCCATTCCACGGCCCGATCGGGGGACGTGGTTACGATCAGGATGGTATTGGTCGTGCCGTCCTTGAAGTCTCGGAATTTCAGTTCCTGGCGGCCATCGAATGCCAGTCCTTCACCATGTGGAACCTGGAAGACTGTTTTACCCGACTGGTTCAATTTCAAATACTCCGGTTCTCGAATGGCAAACGTTTCCGGCATTTTCTCGACCAGCTTAATGTTGTGCTCGCTATCCCAGGGTTCATCCAATTTGAATTGTCGGTAAAGTTCGGTCTCCTCGATATAGGGAAGTATGAGAACGCGCCAGCTCAACAGGGGTTTGCCGTCGTCGTTGTACGTTGCGTTGGCCGGGAAGTGCTGGTGGGCAGATTCATAGTTGAGCAATGCCAATGCCAATTGTCGCGCGGATCTCATCTGCTGCTGGCGACCGGCATTCTTGCGGAAAGCATTTAGTTTTGGCTTGATGATCGTGGCGAGCAATCCTGCATCATTTACCAGTCCGCCAGTTGTAACGGAAACTCGTTTGCCAGAATTCTTCGGAGCCAATTCGGTCGAGATCCGTTTCCAATCCTGTTCCGAAACCAGTGATTTGAAATACGGCCGGCTACCGGCGAATTCCAAAGCATTTGCGATTGCCCGATTCACTGCTTCCGCAGCATTATCGGATTGGGTTTCAATCTCGATTTGCATTTGCAACTGGGGTGGGAAGTTTGCCGTTACCGCCACCCACTCGACGCCATCGGCGATCAATGGGCCGGTGATCGATTGAAACGGTTCCGGCAATTTTGGAAATAGCTCACGGACCACTCGACGGGTGTCATCGTCGCCGAACAGAAACAGACTGGCATCCGCTCCGTTTACCGCTTGAAACATCTTCGATAGATCGCGTGGATTGCCGGGCACAGGTTTGCGAAGGCGCTGCAATCCAGCCTCGCTGGCGGCGACCAAAACCGAGTCGCCGTGGGCCACCGTAAAGTCGCCGAACCGTTCAAGATTCCGATTCCTGGCCAACAGTTTCTTCAATTTTTCCGTACATTCATTCGCGGCAGCATCGCCCGTTACCGGAATGACAACGGATGTGCCAAGCTGCTCGAGATCAGTCGGTCGGATGATCAGGTAGACGAAACGGACACCCAATTCTGCAAATGTTTTGATTTCAGTTTGAAACGCGTCCTGCAACTGCGAGGCAATTTCTTTTTCGTAGTTGTGAAACAAACCTAGCTCGTAGAGTTTGTCAGAAGTGGCAGCCACGTTGATTCTGCCGATGTCCACGACGGCGACGGCAACCACATCGTCAGTCAGGTAACGCTCAATATTCGTCGCATGTTCGACGTCCTGTGCAGCGACGATGTTGCCGAACATTAAAACCAGCAGCATGAAACTTTTGGTATTCATGATTTTGTCCATTCAGGAAAGGTTGCAGTTCTAAAACGTGATGATTCGCTGTCCTACTCGTCATTGAGCCAGCTTGATTTCGTACCGCGCGGCAAATATTGACCCATAATTGGAATTCGGCAAGTCGATTACGGCCGTATCCCGTTGCAAGTGATAGACAAAATCCTTTTCGGTAAGTGGATCTTTCGGGACGGGCACGACGCGAATATCGTCGAGCGTTTCAGGCAACGAGCCTGTTTCAGCGGCATGCATACGGATGGCTTCGATCAATTGCAGGACGCAAATTTCCCGCTGAACACGAACCTGCGCCATCCGAATTTGCACTGTAGCCGGCAAAACCTGTAAGGCCAAAAATCGACCAAGGCGAGTGGGCAACGCTTGAGCTGACAACAGCTCATCGGCACTCGTTGCATAGCGACCTGCTTCGGAAACCGGAACCAATGCCGTTTTTTCATGAGCATCGGCGAACTGCTGGTATTCGTTGGCGGCATCGATCATCAATACCTGTCCGACAGGCATTTGTTCCACTAACTTGGCCTCGTAGCCGGATTCGATCAGGCGCGCTTTGGCTGCGGTATAGTTGGTCAATCCGCTGGCGAAAGCCAACAGACTGGCGTCGCTGACACCGGGAATTCTCGACCCAACAGTTGGTTTGGTTAGAAGTGGAGGTTGCAACATCCGATCAAAAGCCGAAGCCAACAGTCGGTTCCATTCTTCGGAGGTGTGGTTGGATTCGGCAACATCCATCAGTTCTGGCACCAGCCGAATGCCAATGCTCATTTCCAGTCGAATCGCATCGCGAATGTCGATGATCGGCACCGGCAGCTCGGCCAACGGCCAATACATGTTGGGTGCATCCTTCGCCGAAACAAGTTCGAGCATGCCTCGATTGCTGATCCCAATTTCGGCAATTCCAATCAGACTGGCAACCAAAAAGTCCAGCCTGCTGACGTTTTGCCCCAACTGGTAATTCATCTGAAGACAATCAACAGCGTTCCCGTATCGGCCGTCGGCGATCGCCAATCGGGTTCGAATCGCCAAGACGCGTGAGATGTTTCGCGTCTGCTGCAGACTGGGACGCAGGAAT
>JBGSXT010000333.1:0-4761 GCA_041751295.1 Mariniblastus sp. | reverse complement strand
CATAGAGAACTCGGTTGGTGTTTGGCGCTCGAATGAGCATCCCGAAATATCGGAGCGCAGAGAAAATCGGAAAATAGGGAAGAGTTGCCTATGAAATGCGGAATTGCCCAATCGAAGAGATGCAAAAATGCCCGGCAACGCAAACGCGTTAACCGTTTGCGAATCGGCCAACAAGTGGAAGTCGAAAGGATAAGGCATGGCGATGCCGTCTTTCTGCAAGCGTTGATAAAGTGCATTTTCCAATCGCTTGCCAACCATTTGCACATGACCGGCCGCGCTCAGGTCGCGCGTCACACCGCCGTGTTGCTGTGCCATTTCAAAAACCGCGTTGCGTCCCAGGGCAATCTCCTGATCAGCAGTCATGCTGACCCGCTGCTTTTCACCCGTAACTGTGTTTACCGAGGACGTACTCCAATAACTGATCGCCGAAAACAGAATGATAGCACCGGCAATCATCAACCGAACTTTCCATGCCGACAATCCCTGCCTGCGTTGGGGCAATTGCGGTTGTCGTTGTTGCGGATAGCGTTGTCGATCGTTGGACATGGCGTAATGATCAGTTGGAATCAGTATATATGTTAGCCAAAACAGATGCCGTTGCAAAAGTCGTAACTGGAAAAATAAGGAGCGGGCTGTTTTCGATTTCGGCTCAATTCATTTGGGCGTTCGAAGTTTCAGCAGTTCTGCTTGAACGGCAGCTGCCCGGCTTTCCAATTCCTGTTTTTCCACAGTGCGTTGATTGAGTTCCGCCTGCGCTTGTACCATATTGGCCGCCGCCGATTCAAGGATCACATCCTTTTCCTCGACAAGTTTGCGGGCGTCGGCCAATTCCTGCAACTTCAGGCTTAAGGCCTGATGAAAAGCAATCTCCGCCTGCCAGCGATCGACCTGGCTCTGCAGCCTGTCCACGTCAATTTTCGCGGTTTGGAACTGTGACGACAGATCGTCCTTCAGTTTCTGAACTGGCAGTATTTCAAGCTGTAATTGCTCGACTTTTGTGCCCGCCACGGCAACCATGGATTCGGTCGCTGAAATCTGTCCTTCCAATTCCGCAATCTTTGCCAGTTGACTCCCATCGGATTTGTTTGAATCGTTAATCAGAGTCTCCAATTCGGTGACTCGCGCTGTCAAAATTGAATGGCGGGCGGAAAGCTGTTGTGCAGAATTCTTCAATTCCTGATCCTGCGGCAACAACCCGCTCGCTGAATTAAGCCCTGCCAATGCCTCTGCAACCAGGGGAGCTGCCTGCTGAGTTTCCGCCAATTCCTTGCTCCACGCCTGTCGCGCCGACGCTCCGGACGCCATCTGCTGTCCGATCGCCTCAATTTGGCTGCGTGCGTCTGCCAGTTGTTGGGAAAGCTGCTGTTGCGATGTTTGATCCGCATTCAAAGTTTCGTTAATCGCTGCCAGTTGCGATTCGGCCGCCGCCAGCTGTTGCTGAAAGGGATTCATTATCGCGTTCGCGCCTGCAAGTTCCGTGGATGCGAGGTTCAGGCGAGTCTGCAATGTGGGAGGATTGGCATTAAGCAAGCCAGGTTTTAAGGGGTCGCCATCCGATTTCCAGACGCAAACCTGGCCGGAAAAATCAGTCGCGACCACCGAGCCGGATTCATTGCAGTACGCCACGCTGACGCCAAACTCGTTGATCCCTTCCAACTGTCGAACCAGACTGCCATCCTGGTTCCACAATTTCGCCAGCGGCTCACGTCCGCTGGAAACAAGCTGACCATCACGGGTGAACTTGATTCCCGTCACACTGTTGGCGTGTCCGTTCCAGGTCCGGATTTGACCTCCATTCTCCATTTCCCATAACCGAATGGTCGCGTCTTCTCCAGCGGTTGCCAGCACGAGTCCGTCTGCCCGCCAGCTGATGTCGGTAACCGCTTTCGCATGCCCCGCGAGCGGCAGGTATTCGTTGCCCGTATCAGATTCCCAGACCTGAAGTCCTCCATTTCGATCAGCAGTCGCCAGCAGCACACCGTCCGGACTGAATTCGATCGCCGTGATCCAATCAGTATGTTTTTTGATTTCGTATTTCAATTCGCCTGAACCCGTCGAGTAGACCCGTAACATTTTCTGCGGACCTCCCAGCGCGACAAGCGAGTGGTCAGCGTTGATATCGGCTGCCATTACGTTATCCACTTCTTCGCCAACCTCAATCACTCGCTCCGTCGTCGCGATATCCCAGACGACAACCTTGCCCGCCAATCCATGTCGACCGCCCCCGGCCAGCAACAGTTGCCCATTGCGACTGAACTGCAGTACGTTAGCCTGCCCTTCCGGAAAAGCAAAGGTTCCAATCAGGTTCATGGATGGCAAGTCGTAAAGCAGAATCTGTTTCGTGGCAGCCAACGCTGCCACGGGTGCCCACGGACTAATGGCAATTGAATTGACGACCCCATTCTGAGTCGAATGATAGAACGGCTCCAGCGACATGCGCGGCGGCAAGGCAATGCGTTCCGGTCGCGCGCCGGCGCTGATAGCGACCGCCTCGATGTTCATTGTTTTGTTCTTCGCAACGCTGCCCGAATTTTCCAGCGCGCCAAGGCTGATCCACGATTCGATCTTGGCGATTTCTGCGTCCGGTATTTTCGTTCCACCCGGCGGCATTTCGGGCGACTCCTGGTGGGTGATCAGCTGGTACAGATAACTGCTGCCCGCATCGCCCGGTTCGACTGGTTGCCCGCTGCCGCCACCCTGCATCATGTTGGTGAAGTTTGTCAGGTCCAGGCCACCCGATTTTTTGTCGCCGCTGTGACAGGAGCCACATCGCTGTTGGAAGATCGGTTTGATGTGATCGTCAAATGTGATTTTTTCGTCTACCGCTTTTCCAAACGAAACACCAGCTAACAACACCAGGATCACGACCAAAACTGGAATTCGATACAAATGGATGGCTCTCATGGAATAAACTACGATGAAATAAAGAGATATGTTTTGCAAAATCGCGGAAACATCAGTGGTTGAAAACGAATTCCTTTGAATTCAGCACGGCCCAGAAGATGTCTTCCAGGGCAGCCTGTTTGTTTTCCTGCGAGTCGATTTCTTCCTTCAGACTCGACTGTTCGCTGGCCGATGCCGATCGAGCCAAACAACGTTGATAAATTTCGTCGATGATCTGTTCATGCGGCTGACCCGCTTGCAGCAACGACTCGATCAATTTTCCCTGTTTGATTTTTTCATTGATGGTATCTCCATTGAGAAAATGAAGCGCCTGAGACAAATTCGGCTCAGCCTTTACCTCGCACGAACATACCGACTCCCGGCTGGCCCGACCAAACGTCGACAGAAAATAATTACTCGTATTGCCATCCGCGATTTGAACCGCTCGAGCACCCAGCGGCAGACCGCGAAACTTGTTCTCCGTTTGCGTGATCTGGCTGATCACATCCAGTAGAACCTCCGCCCGAATACGCCGCAGGCTGGCGTGTGAGAAATTGGTCAAGTCCGATTCATTGGTCTCGTTGGTCTGCGTGCTTCGTTGATAGGTTCTCGAATTGCAAATGTCGCGAACCAGCTGTTTGAAGTCATATCCGTATTCCGTCAACTTCGCGCCCAGTTCGTCCAGCAAAGGCTGATTGACCGCCGGATTGCTTATCCGGACGTCGTCGACTTCGTGAATGATCCCGCGGCCAAGGAAATGGGCCCAAACGATATTGGCCAGATTGGTGGCGAAGTAGGGATTGTCTGGCGACGCCAGCCAACTCGCCAAAACGGCACGGCGGTCCTTGCCTGCCGTATCAGGCATCGCGCCGCCAAGAAACTTCGGTGGCATGCCTTGCCCAGTTACAGGGTGAATCGTTTCCCCCTGGCCCTGATTGAAAATAATCGTTTCGCGCGGGTCTTCTCCCGGCTTGCGGCCAATCTGCGAGAAGAATGCGGCAAAGGAGTAATAATCGTCCATCGTCCAGCGGTCGAACGGATGGTTGTGGCATTGAGTACACTGAATCCGGATTCCCATGAAGACCTGGGCAACGTTTTCCGCGACCTTGAGGTTATTCTGTTCGTTCTGATAGTAATTCGTCGCCGCACTGGCAAAAGTGCCCCCTTCACTGGACAGCAGACGCCGGACCATTTCGTCGATCGGAACCTCATTGGAAATCTGTTCCTGCAACCAGGTGTAATACAACAGCGCCGCTTTGTAGCTGACCAGATTGTCGAGCGAGCGGATTTGCAACAGCTCCGACCATTTCATCACCCACAGGTCGACGAATTCTTTTCTGGCAAGCAAATCGTCGATCAGTTGCGAACGCTTTTGTTCGCTTTCGTTCAAGCGGAAACTTTCGACTTCATCGGCAGTCGGAACCACACCACAAATATCGATTGAGACCCGCCGGATAAATTCGGAATCACTGCAAATCTCGGAAGGTTGCACTCGCAGCTTTTTCAACTTGATATTGATCTGCGTATCGACGTAATTGTTTTCCGGTTCGTTCTGCCAGCTGAACTCCAGATCTTTGGGCAGAACGACCACGGACGAGCCAACGGTGTGCGTATCAAATCGAGCCGAAACAAACGCTTCGCCGCGCTGGTGCGCCGTGACCAATCCGGTCTGATCGACGGTAGCGGAATTATCATTGTTGGACAGAAAGTACGCCAACGAAGTGACATCGCGATCGGTACCGTCAGAATAAACGGCTCGTACAGTCAGTGATTGGGTCGCATTCTCGCCGTTGAGCAGTCCGCTTTCCGGGTACAGCTGAATCTTCTCGACCTTAGGAATCGCTCCTTCGTCTTTCCTGGCCCCCTCATTCAGCCAGC
>JBGSXT010000332.1:0-2006 GCA_041751295.1 Mariniblastus sp. | reverse complement strand
CGCGCCATAGTGCAAAACAGTCGCAAATTTTTTGGCTTTATTATGGAATTTTGAGATTATCGCCAATGGCAAAGCCGAAGCGGAACGGCGCAAGCCGCCCGGTGATACATGCAAGCTCACATAGCGGCCCGGCAGGCAGTGTGTTGCCGGGAGTCGAGCGGCAGGCGACATCGAACAGGATCATTGGCTGATGCCGATGTTGGACCATCGCGGTGGCCGAGCGGGCGCGAAGCCGGACTGCCAATCCATTTCGTTTTGCCTTCAGAGCCCCGAACCGTTCAATATGGCGAATCGCACGTCGTTGTTTTGACAGTGCGTTTACGGATGCTGGCTCTGCGACTGCTCCGCTTCATGGAACGAATTGGTAACGGCATTCGCCTGATCGCCCAGCAGCCGTCGCATCCGGAAGCTGCCGATGATCACGATCGGTAAAAAAATTGGAAACAGAACCAGGCCCAGGCCGAACGTCGATCTTGCCAGCGTGGCGATTGTCGCGTGTTGAACCGGATCATAGAAAAATGTCATGAACCCGCAAAAAACAAACATGAAACCGACATAAACAAACCATAACAACTGGACCGTTGTCAGATTGACGGGATTCAAAACGGTCGTCAGTGCGAAAAGGAAACTGACACCAAAGCCGATCAATGACACAATCTTCAAAAAGGTGATCAGCCCGCGCGAATTGACCTGTTCTGAATAGATATCGCCATCGTGGGTCTCGACTAAACTGATGTACGGATAGCGAATCACGACGTAGGCGGCTGTTGACAGTGCGAACAGCACGACTGCCGCCACGATCGGTATCACTACCCATTTTAGCACGTTCAGCAACGCCAGTTTTTTCCACAACCACAGCACTACCAGCGCCAGAATCATGCTGCCTTGTGACATCCGATAGGAAATCGGCAGATCCGCGAACGCCAGTTTTTCAGATGACATCGTTATCGATCGTCTGTCAGGAAGTTTCACCATTCACGGGAACGATTCGCAACCGTTGGCTCAGTGGAAGTGCTTTACCCGCCAGGCAATCTGGCCTTGCTAGTCCGCGCGAGCAACCGATTGTTCGTCGCAAGTCTCTCGCGCAATCGTAGTGCTGCGGCCTACGGCGTTGATTCAATCGAAGGAAAGTGTTTCCCTTCCGGCGGCACAACAATCATCTTAATGTCTTTGGCCCGAACCAGGAAGCGATTCCTGGTTTCGTCTTCCAGGATAACCATGCCATTCAGTTCCCATGGCAAGTGCGTTTTCATTGCCTGCGAATTCGTGAAGCCGATGAATCTCACGCGTTCAAAGGGCTTGTGGCCCGCGACGTACACGGTGGCAAGAGTGTCTTTTTTTAGCACTCCGCGCACGGCAATGGTGTTTGGCTTCTCACCGCCGGAAAACCATGAAACGCCTCTGTAGAATAGGGTCAGCACAACGACGGCAACAACGATTGCCGCACTGATGCCACCCGCAATACTGATTGTTTCAACAAAAGGGTGCATTGTCATAGTCATCGATGTCCTGTTGGCAATAGGCTGGATGTGAAGCTGGTACTGAGTAGGGTAAGTAAGATTTTAGTGCCCGCCTGGTCGCCTGTTTCGTGTTTTGGTCAAAGAAAAGAATTAACGGTTTGATCAGATGTTCAACGGGATCGCCTTGTCGGAAATATCTTTGCGACACCAGGCGCCGTCCCAGCGGATGCACTTGACGGCGCGATAGGCTTGCAACTTGGCCGCCGAAACGGAATCGCCGAGTGCTGTGATGCCCAACACGCGACCACCGGCTGTTACGACCGATCCGTTTTTGATGGCTGTTCCGGCATGAAATACCTTAACGTCTTCGACTTTGCCTGCTTCGTCCAAACCGCGGATGACTTTGCCCGTTTCGTAATGATCCGGATAGCCTTCCGATGCCATCACGACGCAGACACTGGGGCGCGGGTCCCAAACCAACGGCTCGATTTCGCCCAGTCTGCGATCGACCGTGGCTTCAATCACATCGACCAGATCGGACTGAAG
>JBGSXT010000331.1:0-6953 GCA_041751295.1 Mariniblastus sp. | reverse complement strand
GTTCCGGCCGCAAAGCCCTTACGCCTGTGCGAAAGTGTATGCGTTCCATCAGACAGTCAACTATCGCGAAGCGTACGATCTGTTCGCGACCAACGGAATTCTGTTCAATCACGAATCGCCCCGCCGAGGGGAAACGTTTGTTACCCGCAAGATCACTCGGGCAGCGACCCGCATCAAATTGGGGCTGCAGGACAAGCTGTTTCTCGGCAATCTGGACGCCCGTCGCGACTGGGGCTATGCGAAGGACTACGTCGAAGGGATGTGGCTGATGTTGCAGCACAACGAGCCCGACGATTTCGTGTTAGCCACCGGCGAAACGTATTCGATCCGCGACTTCCTGAACTTCGTCGGCGAGCATCTGGACTGGGACTGGCAGCCACACGTCGAGATCGATCCGCGTTACTTCCGACCGACCGAGGTGAATCTGCTGTTGGGCAACAGCGGCAAGGCGCGGGAAAAACTCAGTTGGGCGCCCTCGACGCATTGTCGTGAACTGGCCCAACTGATGGTCGATCACGATTTGGAAATCGCTCGAAGCGAAGCAACGCAACGAAGTCTTTCGGGCTGATTCGATTTCCTCAAAAATTTCGCATGCCTCCCCAGAATTCCGCTGATCACGGGCCGGAATTTAGCTCCCTGGAACCAACTGTAACATCAGCAATCTGTGAACGCTAAACCAAAATATCGCGCGGTGATTCAGGCCCGAATGATGAGTAGCCGCTTGCGCGGCAAATCATTAATGGCGGTTTCTGGAATACCGCTGTTGCGGTGGGTGCTGGATCGAGCCGGGCAAATGAAGTTCCTGAACGACATCGTGGTCGCAACCAGTGACGAATCCGCCGACGAACCCATCGCCCTGTTTGCTGAAAAACATGGTGCCAAGGTCATTCGTGGTGACAAAATCAATGTGCTCGGACGATTTATTGCTGCCGCGAGTGATTTGGCTGACGACGATGTGTTGGTGCGATTCACGGCTGATAATCCGTTGTATGATGCGATGCGATCGACTGAGGTTTGGCAAAAACATCAGGAATTGCTGCCCGATTACAGCCACATCGACGGACTTTCCCACATGGTTCCGGAATTTGTGCGAGTCGGCTGTTTACGTGCGGTGGCGTCGTCGACCGAAGAAACCTTTCATCGCGAACACGTCACGGTTTACATTCGACAAAACGCCAACAGATTCAAGATCAATACTCTGCCGCCGGATTTCGCTGGTTTGCGACCGGAATACGACAACCAATTTACCATCGACCGCCAGGATCAACTCGAATCCTTTGAAGGAATGGTCGCCGAAATTGCTCCGGATCCGTACCCAGCCAAAGTTAAACTGGATGATTGTTACGATTGGCTGGACAGGAAGAACAAGGCACTATCACGACAACTGCTGCCAGGTCAAAAAAGAATTCGATTTGCCGGCCGTGAGGTTGGCGATGGCTGTCCCTGTTTTGTGATCGCCGAAATTGGCCAGAACCACAACGGGCAATTGAACCTGGCGAAAAAGCTGATCGATATGGCGGTGCGTTGCAAAGCCGACGCGGTCAAGTTCCAGAAACGGGAAATCTCCTGGGAATTGACCCGCGATGCCTACGATCGCCCTTACGAAGGTTCAAACTCGTTCGGTGCGACGTACGGGTCCCACCGCGAGTATCTTGAACTTAATGAAGCCGAGCACCGCGAGTTGAAAGAGTATGCCCAGTCGGCTGGATTGATTTATTTCTGTACTCCCTGCGATCCGCCGTCGGTTGACATGTTGGAACGGATTGGTTGCCCGATATACAAAGTTGCTTCGCGGGACATAACGAACATCCCGCTGTTGCGTCATATCGCCAAAACTGGCAAGCCGGTCATATTATCATCCGGCATGTCCACGTTGGATGATTTACGGGAAGCGATTGCAGCCTTTCAAGGGAGTCGTTCCGCAGTTTCCCTGATGCAATGTATTTCAGAATATCCCGCCCAACCGGAAAACGTCAACCTGCGCGCCATGGCGACGATGCGGCAGACTTTTGATTTGCTGGTTGGACTCTCCGATCATACGTCGGGCGTGATCACCGGCGTTGCCGGTGCCAATTTGAATGCGTTTGCGGTGGAAAAACACGTCACGATGTCGCGTGCCATGAACGGAACTGATCATGCTGGTGCCCTGGAAGAAGAAGGTCTGAAACGCCTGGTCAACTACATCCGCATCTGTGAGCTGGCGATGGGCGACGGACGGAAAGATTTTAATCCTGTCGCCCAAGTTGCAAAAGACAAATTGGCACGGTCTCTCGTCAGTAAATATCCTATCGTCGCCGGAGCTGTCTTGACCGAAGACATGCTTGTTCTCAAGAGCCCCGGAACCGGACTGGCATGGAAAGAACGGGATCAAATCATCGGACGAACAGCAAATACCGATATCCCTGCGGAGGTTACGCTGTCTCCGGAGATGTTCAAGTAATTCAGGTCTACCAGATGACGGACCGGCCAAATAAATTGCAGAAGTCCATCAAAGATTTCTCGCCAACCAGAAAACTCAAAGCACTGATCTTTGATGTGGGTGACATCCTGTACGATGCATCGGAATGGCGGCGGTGGCTGACCAATCAGTTGGTGGAAATGGGAGTTGATGTGACTTACCCGCAACTGGTAAACGTCTGGGAGTGCCTGCTGGTTGATGTGTATAAGGGGGACGCCGGTTATTGGTCAAGATTCGCCCAGTTGATGAATCATTTTGGATTGGATGCAAATCAGACACGAGACCTGGAAGAACAGGCACGCAAAAAAGGCGCGGCAGTTCAACTTGACCGGAAACCAATGCCCCAAGTTCCAGAAACTTTGGGCCGATTAAAGGATTTGGGTATCAGTCTGGTGGCCCTATCGGATAACGAAAGTGGCGAATCAGGTGTACGGAAAACACTCAATCAGCTAGGAATCGAAGACTGTTTTCTTGCGGTCGTGTCGTCTTGCACCATTGGGCATGTCAAACCGGAACCGGAAGCCTTTGATTATGCGATTAACGCTTCAGAACACCACAAGAGCGAATGTGGTTTCGTTGCCCATGACGTCGACGAATTGCAAGGCGCACAGGATCACGATCTGTTTGCCATCGGATACAACTGTCACCCAGGTGCTCCAGCCGACCTATACATCCAGGATTTCAGCGAACTCCTGCAGTTGGTATAGCCTATGAACTCGGACTTCAGCAAACTGCACGGCGTAATCATCGGCCTCGGATCGATCGGAAATCGGCATCTAAAGAATTTTATTACCGCCGGCGTCGGTCGAATGACCATCGTGCGTCGTCGACAGGCCCAAAACCGGCAGTTTATATCCCCGAATCACGTGACAATCTGCCACTCATTGAACGAAGCGTTGCAGTCAAAACCTGATTATGCTGTTGTTTGCAATCCGTCCTCCTTGCATGCAGTGACAGCGATCGAGTGTCTTGAGGCTGGTGTGAACGTGCTGATCGAAAAACCGCTGGGAAAAACGCTCGGGCCCGAGGAGCGGGAACTGGTACAGATTGCCGCGTCCAGCGGGCGGATATGTGCGATGGCGTATTGCATGCGATATCATCCAGCCTACCGAATCGCTTACGATCAAGTTCAGGGTGAGGCAATTGGAAAATGCCTGTACGCCAAGGCTTGGTTTGAAGGTTATTTGCCCGATTGGCACCCTTGGGAAGATCACAAACAGTCGTACGC
Organism: Mariniblastus sp.; assembly: GCA_041751295.1. Taxonomy (GTDB): domain Bacteria; phylum Planctomycetota; class Planctomycetia; order Pirellulales; family Pirellulaceae; genus Mariniblastus. Next base: position 3,267 of record JBGSXT010000331.1, on the reverse strand, counting down.
TGCTTTGACTGATCAGGGGGGCGGTGTGCTTCGCACACTCGACCACGAAACTGATTTTCTGAATTGGTTACTGGGACCGGCGGAATCGGCGACGGGGTTGGCCGTCAATACCGGGTCGATCGGGATCGAAGCCGACGATTTGGCGATGTACGTCCTGCGTCATCCTAAAAATGCGATCAGCCAGATCACCACTTCGTTTTGCCGCAAACCGCCGTCGCGAGGTTTCGAAATTGTGGGAGTGAACGGTGAGTTGACCTTTCGGATGGACCATGCCAAGCTGTCTAAAATAACTCGTGCCGACGGCGAGATTCAATTGGTTGCCGATTTGGCCGACTACGACGGCAACCAGATGTATATGGACTTGGCCAATGATTTTTTACGGTCCATTCAACAGGATCGGCCCACTCATTCGTTGCCGTTGCTCGCTGACGGCGTTCACTGTCTGCAGCTGTTTGATGCAATCGTTGGGGAAACCTGTTGCCCGAACTAACCTGCCCTTATTGTTCCAGTAGGCAATGTCAAACAGACTACGATTTAACATGGAAAGACGAACGATTCGCCCAATACTCTGTCGCCTCCTGCCGGTCGTGCCATGTCGGTTTCGTCCGTCCGTTGCCCACCGAAGTCGAACTGAACTCGCTTTACAACAGTGTTGAATATCACGACACGGACCGGCGTTCAGGCAATTTCTGGGAGTTTGATGAGTTGCAGATTCAGGCGGCGATTGACCGCGAAGCTGGATTTACAAAGAAATATGAAAAATATCTGCCGCAATCGGGTCGCGTCCTGGATGTCGGGGCGGGATGGGGAACGTTGTTGAAATCGTTTGAGTTGAAAGGCTTTGCAACGACGGGTATTGAACTGTCGGAAACGGCATGTGAGTTTGCCAGAAACCGATTGGGTTTGAGTGTATTCAATCTGCCGATTGAAAAACTGGATGAACTGCCGAACGAGAAATACGACCTGGTAACCATGCGGCACGTGTTGGAACATTTCTATGATCCGAAGTCCGTGTTGTGTCAACTTCGAGGTCGCATGAATCCCAACGGAAAGATCATTATTGTGGTACCTGATTATGGCAGTTTTGATCGCCGGAAATACGGTCCGGATTGGCCGGCATTTGGTCCATATCACTTGTGGTACTTCACGCGTCCCAGTTTGCAACGGCTGTTGGACGATGCCGGTTATCGCGTTATTCAATTCCATACATTTCTTTCTGACCGGATTCTCGGTGGTCAATCGGGTTTCCAGAAGTTCGCCAAAAAAATTGCCAATCGCCTGGGAGCCAGTCGGATTTTTTCCGGGCGTTCGATCGGGTTGATCGCCGTTTCAAAGGTTGTCTGACACCTTATGGGGCCTTCATTGAATATTTTCATGCGTCGATATCACAACCCAGTATGAATTCAACACTGAAATCGGATCGCCTGTTGATTGATGGGTTTCTGGAATCGGTTCAACAGGTTCCTGATGCGCCGGCCCTGGATGTAGAGGGTCGTGTTTACACCTACTCCGAATTGGCGGTTCAGGCGGGCGCTATCGCGGAAACGATCAACAAAACAGCAATTCGCATTGAATTGGTGGGTGTATTGGCCCACAACAGTTTAACGGCCTATGCTGGGATTCTTGGTTCGTTGATTAGTGGCAGCGGTTATGTTCCCCTGCAGCCGGAACATCCGATCGAGAGAATTGCCCGGTCGATGGACTTGGCCGAGCTGGAAGTCGTTGTGGCGGGGACGGAATCGATTGAATGTTTGAAACAGTTGCTGCCTGCCCTCAGCCGACCGATCACTGTCATTTTGCCCGATGTGTCTGTTGTCGCCGAATTGATGGATGCGGCGGAGCGACACCAAGTTATCTCGGCGGACGGAATTGCCAGGTTTGAAGGAGATCTGGTCAGACCGGAAAACGCGGCCGCCGATATCGCTTATGTCATTTTTACCTCGGGGAGCACCGGGATGCCCAAAGGGGTTCCCGTTCGCAATTGCAACGTTGTACCGTTCGTTCAATACATGAAAAATCGATGTCAGGCAACATCAAGCGATCGCTTCAGTCAGATTTCCGATTTGACGTTTGATTTGAGTATTTTCCCTGTATGGACCTGCTGGGAAAGTGGAGCCTGTTTGTGCAGTGTCAGCAATAAGGACCGTCTGGCCCCCGCCAATTTTATCAGGAACAAACAGATTACCGTCTGGACATCCGTTCCTTCGGCGGCCGTGCTGTTGAAGCGAATGCGCCTATTGAAACCGGGATCATTTCCGTCGATCCGTTACAGTTTTTTCTGTGGCGAGCCGTTGTCGAGTGAATCGGCAAAAAACTGGCAGGCTGCCAGCCCCCATTCGATTGTCGAAAACATGTACGGTCCATCGGAAGCAACTTGCGCCATCACCTGGTTTACATGGGCAGATGACGATTCCAGATGTGCCAACGGAATCGTCCCGATTGGATGGCCGTATGAAACACAACGGGCCGCCATCGTGGACGGGAATTTTGATGTGGTTGCAGCTGGACAGGAAGGTGAGCTCTGTCTGGCAGGAAGTCAGGTCGTTTCCGGTTACATGGCGGATCGCGAAAAAACGAAAGAAAAGTTTATCCGGATTCCTGCGTTGGGAGATGACGTTTGGTATCGAACCGGTGATCTGGCCTGCCAGGCGGCGGACGGCTGCTATTTCTTTCGAGGCCGAATTGATTTTCAAGTCAAGGTACTCGGACACCGCATCGAACTGCAGGAAGTTGAACAGGTCATTCGCCAGGCAGCCCAATCAGAAATGGCAGTCTGTCTGCCATGGCCAATTGTCGATGGAGCGCCGCAGGGATTGGTTGGTTTCGTCGCAGGTGCGATGGGCGATTGCCAGGAATCTTGCCTGTTGAAGCAGTGTGAACTTTCGCTGCCGGAATACATGGTACCCCGGCGGATCCATCTATTGACGTCCTTGCCGCTGAATTCAAATGGCAAGATTGATCGGGCGGAATTGATCAAAATTCTCGATGAAGGGAGGCTCGAATGAACGATATCGGCAAACGGATGGCTGCCTTCATACTGCAAGAATTAAAGCCCAGACTGGCAACTTTGGATATTCCGCAAGAATCAGTCGATGGCCAATTCGATCTGGTCGGTTCGGGTGCGGTTGATTCGCTTGGCTTCATCGAACTTGTTGGCGCTGTCGAATCTGAATTCAAATTCGAAATGGATTTTGAAGCATTGGATCCTGGTGAATTCACCACGTTGGCCGGTTTCATTCGGTGCGCGCTCAAGAGTCCAAACTCGGC
>JBGSXT010000330.1:0-2976 GCA_041751295.1 Mariniblastus sp. | reverse complement strand
GTGCAACTCAACCGGATGAATCAAACCTCGATCAAACGGGCGACATCGAACGAAACGATCAGGAACCGTGGAGGACGACCGGTCAGGTCACCAATGCAGCGGGAACTCCGATTGCTGGCGTGACCGTGCGGGCCCATACGGGAATTGGATCGCTGAGGCAATCTGGCGAGACAACGACCGGTGCCGATGGCAAGTACGACTTGCGGTTTGGACCGGGCTTCTGGTCCGAAAACATGCAGATGGTCCAGGCCGCGACGATCTCGGTGCAGCTCGATGGTCATTTTGAACGAAACCTGCACCGACAAGGGGACCGGATCGCGGCACTGGAAAAACCAGACGGTGAATTAGGCTGGGGAGGCAAAACGTTGGACGATCTGTTTTTGCCGGGTGAATCGAAGGAAATCAATTTTGTGATGCTGCCAGCGGCCAAAGTCAGTGGAATGGTGATCGGTCCGAATGGCGATAAGCTGGATGGTGTTCGCGTGTCGTTGGTAGGCGCAGAAATGCCTCCTTCGTCCAGTGTTGTTGCCAATACTCAGACAGACAAGGGAGGACGTTTTGAGATGACCGGTGTTCCAACCGGTTTCAAGTTTCAATTTCTGATTGAACCCTACGAAGCCAAGCCACCCTGGCTGGCATGGGCTAGCGCACCAATGGTCTTTACACAACACGACGATGGCAACACGCATTTGGAATACTCAATCGATGGCAATCCAATTGATTTCAGTTGTCAACAATTGAACCTGATTCTGAATGGCAATGGAGTCAACTGGAAAACGGCGTTGAAAGAGGCAGCAGAGCGAAACCTGGAACTGACATGGGATGGCCTGTCAACCGACAAACTTGTCCGTGCAGGAATGGCATTCCTGGAATTGGGAAATGAGCCAGAGTGAGCTGAACCAAGTATCGGGCGATCCCAATAGCAGCAGGTTGCACGAAATTTGGAGACGATTCAGTTGTGGTCGCTGTGGGATGAAAAATCTACTGAGACATGACTATGCCGACGCTATCGCGGCCCTTTTTTCCTCGATGAACTTGATGTGGTGTGGAATGTGTCGGTTCATACGTTGGATCAAGGTTTCAACAGTGATTGGCCCTTCTTCGGAATGGATACATGTCCGCTGGAAGCCGTCTGCATTGAGTGTTCGCAGGATGCGGGCCATATGCCGACGTACGGACTCAATCAGCTGCAGTTCCTCCTCCAGGTCCCGATCGTCGTAAGCCAGGCCGGCTGCAAACACGTCAGGATCTCCTGAAAACACCGTTGGCTGATTTTCGGCGATGGCCCGTTTCATGCGGTCGGCATAAATCGGTTCAATGTCGGCAATGTGACAGACAACCTCGCGAGTCGACCATTTTCCAGGGATTGGCCTGGCGTCCAGTTGCTCCTCGGTCATTCCTGCGGTCGCAACACGAAGCTTTTTTGTGCCGGCCAGATATTCGTCAATGAGTTGTCGATGGTTCATTTCTGTTCCTGTCCTTGTTCTTTGCACATCATGGTAACAAAGCTGCGCGGCTCCGTCGCGGCTGGTATGGCAAAAGTCACGGCATTTTTTACGGGACGCTGCCACCCGGCAGGGTCAGAGTTGGGTCGCCAAAAACAATGAATTTCATTCCCTGAAAATAGATGCTTGGAGGATACCAGTCGTCAGTCGGTTGTAACTCATCCAGTTTTTCGGTCCGATGGTAGTACCGAATCGCATGAATCCAAATGTCGCCCAGCCGTGCTGGTTTGTGCGACTTCATCGCGTCGGAAAATCCCTTGATCAACGACAGTCCACACGGTTGGCTCCCAGTGCAACAACCGATATAGGCGACTGCGCCACCCGGCCCATCCTGCAACATCGATTCACCCAAACCGCCGGAATTAAACTGCTTTTGATACGGATTTGGGGGTGGCGGCGGAGCATCGAATGTTTCACCGTTATTGGTTCCCGCGTGGTTCGCGTCGATGACATCCGTGTAGGACATGTACGGTGGTTCAGGCGCGAAGTGGGCTGTGCTGCATCCAATCGACAATACGACCGGCAAACGCGTCGTATTGCCCAACATCGCCAGGTCTTCCAGTCCAAGGCACTGGTCCCAACCATGTTGGGTACCGTGACCGGCATGAAAAACCAGATCGATACCTTCTGCGAAATCCTTTCGCAGCATAGCGTTGGTCGGTAACGCATCATATGTGAGACTGTCATCTGCGTAATACCGTTTGTTCGTATCCCAACTGGCAAAATTGGCAGCGGCGAAATCCATTGTGGGACGACTGTCTACCCATCCGCCCACAGCATACAGGGCCAGCCGAGGTGATTGTTCCTTGGTCCGTTGCGTCGACCGGGAATCATGCGCCATGGTTTTTTTGATGACGGTCTGCAACTGTTGTGGATTTCTGACCGGCCAACGACCTACAGCGAGATCTGGCAGGTAGTCGATCTCGTCAAAGTTGATCGGATCCTGTTTATTGTGTTCACCGCGAACCTCGCCATAGTAGTCTGCATGAAATCCCGTTCGACTGCCGTTCCAGTCTTCGAACGTTTTGCCGTCACGCTTTAACAAGTCGCTGTAATAAAGATCCGCAGGGTAAAAGGCGAAGTTGAAAGCCGGTTCCGTCGCGCGATCCAGAACCATGTACCGGACAGGAAAGACGTCCACATCACCAACCAACAGCGCGTAGCGGACATTTTGGGTGCAGTATTGCTGGTGTAAAAACCGTTTGATTTTTTCCGGGTCATCCAGGCCGTCCTTCGATTTCAGAATAGACTCCAATCCAACCAAATCGGCTGGCAAGAGAGTCTGTTTGTGTTCCATGAAAGTCTTCAGTGACTCCAACCAGGCTTCGGGGGCGATCACCACCAATCCTGGTTGAGAATGAAATTCTCCGTCGGCAAACGTCGGCCTGGTGGGCGGGATCAACACCATGCAAATCCAGATATACGTCAAGAGTGCCGGTGTTTGAAACGACTGGACAGTCATCGGCATGTG